>CAZGNO010000033.1:0-39146 GCA_964527785.1 uncultured Chitinophagaceae bacterium | reverse complement strand
TGGACGGATGTGCATACGGAGATTCTTCGTTGCACTCAGAATGACGGGCAATTTAGGAGATGTCATTTACAGCATAGTCGAAGCATCCAGTACTTGCCAATTTTTTCAAACAAATAATTTACTGAATTTAATGGTTCGGTTATTTTAGTCCTATCACTTACTTAAAGTTTGCGTCAATACTATTAGACTCCTCTTTAGAAACACACTCTCGATCCCGGTATATTCTACGAGCGCAGAATCTGCGAGGTTTGATTTTGATTTGCCGACAGGGGTGTATTTTTGCAAGATTAATGCGGGTATGTATAGCGAAATGTCGAAAATAATAATATTGCAGAATCAATAATACAAAAGTTGTGAGGAAATTAAAAGCCCTGTCAATGAATAGATATTGACAGGGCTTTTGTTTTGGCTGCACCGCTTTCGATTTAATAATCGAGGGCATTCATAACATCAAGTATCAAATCCTCACTGTCCTCAATCCCACACGAGAGACGTACCAAACCCTCAGTGATACCAAGTTTTTCGCGCTGCTCTTTGGGAATGCTGCCGTGGGTCATAGAAACAGGGTGGCAAACAAGAGATTCTACACCGCCGAGTGATTCGGCAAGGGTAAATATTTCAAGTTTTTTTACAAATCGTTGCGCATTTTTATACGAGCCGAGTTCAATCGAGATGATACCGCCAAAGCCGCTCATCTGCCTTTTTGCAAGCTCATGTTGAGGGTGCGATGGGAGTCCGGGATAATGAATCCCATGAATGTTTTTGTGATTCTCAATTGCATGGGCAATGCTGAGTGCATTTCTCTCGTGCTGCTGCATACGAAGCGCAAGTGTTTTCACCGAACGAAGCAACAGCCAGCAGTCGAATGCACCCGGAACTGCTCCTGCGGCATTTTGGATAAACTGTAGTTTAGAAGCAATATCCTTACTGTTCGTGATAACGACTCCACTTATCAAATCAGAATGACCGCCCAAATATTTTGTTGCTGAATGAAGCACAATATCGGCTCCGAGCGTAATTGGTTGCTGAAAATACGGACTGGCAAAGGTATTATCCACTACAAAAAACGCATTGTTCTCATGAGCGATTTTCGCAACAGCCGCAAGGTCGGTAAGACGCATCATTGGGTTCGTCGGTGATTCGCTATAAACCATCTTTGTGTTGGGAAGAATTGCCTTTTGAACTTCATCGGGATTGGTCATATCCACATACGAAAAGGTCAGTCCGAAACGGGTGTATATTTTCTCAAAAAGACGATATGTACCGCCGTACATATCCTCAGCACATACTATATGATCTCCAGCAGAAAGAAGTTTCATAACAGCATCTTCGGCAGCCAATCCACTTCCGAATGCGTAAGCAGCCACACCATTTTCAAGGGCGGCAATATTCTTTTCCCAAGCAAAACGGGTAGGGTTTTGTGTTCGTGCATATTCAAAGCCGGTATGTTTACCGATTTCTATTTGTGCATACGTGGACGTTTGGAAAAGGGGAACAGTGACAGCTCCTGTGACCTGTTCGGGTTCTTGACCTACATGAATTGCTTTTGTAGCAAAATGTTCGTAATGTTTATCGTTATTCATAAGATAGTTTGAATGTATAATTATGTTTTTCTACCATTGTATTGCCAAATTTACGAAAAACTGCCGACCAAGAAGGGATGGGATTGATTTAAGGTTCATAGTATCCAAAATATTATTCACCCCGACAGTGGCTTCGATACGTGAAGCCGATAGAAAATTCTCACCCTCAAAGCGTTTACTGACTGCAGAATTGATAATGGTATAGCCGGGCACATATTCATCATCACGGTCCAATACCTTCCTGGCGGGATTGCCGATTGCATATCCGTTTTTATCGAGCGATTCATCACCGAAACGACCTACATATTGCACTCGGACATTTGCACGGATTCCTAACTCTTGCTCATCGAATTGAATCCTTCCTACACCACTGTGCCGTGAACGGAGCCATAGACCTCCATAATTTTTTCGCAGAAGATACTCACCGGAAATATAGACTGCTTCTTTCTTATCAATTGCATCCAATACCTCAACATCTTTTGCATCGAGATATTGATAGCCGATATCAGCACTTACTAACTGAGACTTTGAGATTTGTTTTGCTACCCGTACATTTGCCTCAATTCCTTGCGTATAAACATGGGCAAGATTATGATAAGAATAGACAGAAACAGTATTAGCAGCATTCTGCCCTACGTAGTAATATTCAATCAGGTTTGATAAATTATTGCGAAACCCACGTACTTCTGCCATGCCTGAGAATGGATTGTCAGCTGATTCAGATGCGAAATTATAGGTAAATCCCGCATCAAATGCAGTAGAACGTTCCGGCTGTAAATCCAAGCCAAGCCGCCGAGCACCTAATAAATCATAGCCCGCTCCTGCAAGATGATTGGAAAACTGAATATAGAGTTGACGGAAATCCGGCACCTTAAATCCGGTACCGATTGAGGTACGGAACTGGAGATTATCTGTCAGCTTGAAATTTAAAGCAAGTTTCGGATTGGTGAGCCACAAAACTGTAAGCAGCGTACTGTCAAATTTTTTACCAGAAAGAGAAGGATTATCATAGGCACTATTGCCTACATACCTCGAACTTAACGAATAAGATACCCATTCTGTCGGATTTCCTTCCCACTGCCCGAATATTGAAAATGTACGGTAAAAAGGTTTGTCGGGATAACGTGAGCCGCTGATATTGTCATAGTTTGCTTCAATTCCGAAGGTGAAGCGATTGCGGAGATTCCAAAAAACATCATATTGAAGGTATCCCTTCCATATTTGCCTGTCCAAGTCATCGGTACGTCCGGCAGCCCCCTGTATTGTATCAAATTCGTACCGTTCGGTATATTTTGAACCGTATAATTGGGCAGTCAGGCGAGCTTTCCCATGCGTCCATTCCGAGGCAAGTGTTCCTGATAATTCTCTCTGGCGAACCGAACCGGTATTCGAGGCAATTTGCCCAAAAAACGATTCTGTAAATTTTCCGCGACTGTCTGACTCAAAGAAACGTCCGTTACCGCTTAGATTTATAGATGGAGATATACGCCACAGTGCTTTTGTTTGAACTGTGTAATCCGTAAAGCCGGAATAGGGAACTGTCAGTCCGTCACGTTGTAATTCAAAGGGTTCAGCTGATTTTGTATTGAAAAAAGCGGTTGTCTCAAGGTCGCTTGAGCCGTAGCCGCCTTCAAGTTGGAGTTCCCTTGCTCCCCGTTGAAGATATTGCGAATAGACCTTCCCGCTCCAACCGTCTGTAGGTCTCTTAGTGATAATATTAATAACTCCAGCCAACGCATCGCTCCCGTACAGCGATGACATCGGACCCTTTACAATTTCAACTCGGTCTATATTACCAACCGAAATTCTGGATAGCTCCAAAACCCCTGCAATACGTCCAACCATTGGCTGTCCATCAATGAGAATGAGGGTATAGTCGGGGCTTAATCCCATCATTTGTACACCTGTACGTACATTCGTTGTAAGGAGCAATCCCGTTTGCTCCCGTAACAAATCGGCAGTATTGACCATCGCCGTAGATTGAAGCTGTGCATTTCCGATGACTTCTACTCGCACAGGAGAATCGCGTACAAGCGACTCATTACGCGTTCCCGTAACAACAACCTGCTGCGTTGTGTAGTTTTTTTTTGTACTAGTTGAATCGGTTTTTTTTGTGTGAGGTACAGCCGGGAGACGGGGCTTAGTGAGATTGGAATCAGGAGTTTCACCAAGTGCAGAAAACGAATTGCTGACCGTAAGAATAATGCTAAAAAGTAGAGAACGAATGATGTATTGTACCGAGTAAAGAGTAGGTTGCACGAAATAGCTGTCCAAATATGAGTAATAAACTGTCTGCTATGACGCACAAACAGCGTTTTTGTGTCGCAAAAAAGTTATTTCTTTTAATTATTATTTATTACTTTGTTTGTGATACTTATACGGTTTTTTGTGTTAATGGTATGTAAATAAATAAGTTGTCAAATAATTGTATTGCGAATGCTGAAAATAAATACTATTCAAAAAAACACTGAATATTCTCAAAGATACATTAAAAAGTGTCAAGAAATGTTAAGACTCGAAACTCGGACTATTTCTTGCCGTAGCTTTGTGAAATCTAAATTCGTTTTCATCTTGCCTTTTTTGGAGAACTAATGCTGCTCAACAGAATACTTATTGCCATATTATGCCTGTTCCCTGCAGGAACCGCCGCCACCTTTGCACAGAAGACCATTAAAATCAGCGGCTCTGTAGCAGATGACTCTACAAAACGCCCTGTCAGGAGCGTTCGGGCAACTCTCCGCTCCTTGCCCGACAGTGTCCTTGTCAAAGGAGCAATGGCAACTGCGCAAGGAACATTCACCCTGGATGCTCCGGCTAATCGAAAATATACACTCGAATTGCGTAGAGTAGGGTATACCCCGTATTCGCAAGTAATTTCTGCTCTTGATGAAGATAAATCGCTCCCGATTGTCTATCTAAAAGAAACTCCAATTCTTACAGGAGATGTAGAGGTTGTGGGCTGGCGGGAATATACAGAAATTCGCCCCGATAAAAATGTCTATTCTGTGAAAGATAACCCTAACGTTATTGCAACAACAGTAAGTGATGTGTTGGATCAAATCCCTGCCGTACAGGTGGATGAAACAGGTGGAATCAAATTGCGCGGTGACGATAATGTGGTGATAATGATCAACGACCGTCCGCTTACCATGGATGCCGAACAGCGAAATAAAATGCTTCAGCAATTACCTTCGATGAATATTAAGGCAGTTGAAGTACGAACTGCACCGGGAGCAAAGTACGATGCAAAGTTCAGTGGAGGTATTATTAATATCGTGATGGATAAAGCGATTACAGACTATATAGGTGGAAACGCATACCTCGGCGGCTCGACAATCGAAGGGCGCAACGGAGGTGCAACATTCTACTATAATGATTCTTTAATAACAACTTCGTTAAATTTAGGTGCATATCACGGTATTTACAACAATACGTCCATAAACGAACGGAATAACCCACTTATCCCTTCACTTCAATACATTAATAAAACGATATATAATGAAGGTACATACACAGGATATTACCTAAATCCGCAGATAGATGTAAATGTTTCACCGAATGATGTTCTATCTTTTTCGGCAGGTCTTAACTCTAATCCCGGAAGTAATTTATCATATGGAGGCGGGAGTCGCTCAGACGCAAATAGAACAATCACACAGCTTTTGAAGGACTCTTCTTCGAGTACCCGTTCAGGTTCGTGGATTAATTTTTCACTTCTGTACAAGCATCAATTCTCTGAAGATCATAAAATTTCACTGGACCTGAATCATTCCAATTGGACAAGCAATAGAGATGAATTTAACAACAGCTTGTTCTTGTCATCGGCTTCGGTGCTTGATTCGGTTAATTCATTGCAACAAATAATAGTTGGAAAAGAAAGTAACCCTGCCTACAATTTAAAACTGGACTATTCATACTCACCGACAAAAGCATTCACAATTGAGCTTGGGCATAAGATCGAAGCTGAAAACCGTCCGTCAGACTTTTCGGTAAAAATATTTGATTTCTTCAATGAAACATACCAAACGGACACGCTGCAAACATTAGCTGCAACCCCACATAATAGCTTGTACGCACTCTATTCCAACTTTGGGTATTCCTTCTCGGACGATATTTCGATGCAGGCGGGACTGCGGTATGAATATGCCAATATCGGCGGTACATTCAAAGATATTTCAATTGAACGCACGTATCCTAACCTGTTTCCGAGTGCGTCGCTTTCTTGGAAATTGTCAGAGGAATATCAAATTACCGCTAACTATAACAGAAGTATTCAGTTGCCGTGGGTAAACATCCTAAATCCAAGAGTTTCACGCCCGACGGCTACAAGTCAGTTTGTCGGGAATTCTGATATAAGACCTGAATTTACTCATTCGGTTGAAGTATCGGCGAATGCTTTTCTTGGCTCAACAACCATTACCATTTCACCGTATTACAAACGGACGGTTGATGAAATTAAAATGAATTCTGTTCTTATTAACGATGTATATATCAACAGCTTTGTCAATTTCAACGGATTACAGACACTCGGCGTTGATGCTACGTTTAACTATCGTGCACGAACAGGATTCTCAACCCGTTTGAATATGAGTGTAGAGAACTATAAGAATATAGGTGGAACAACGTATGCAAGTGATTTTGCTACAGAATCTACAAATGCCAGCGTGAATGCATCAGTCAGTTACGAAGTTCTTAATGGGTTAATTCTCAATGCCAACAGCCGGTATATGTCTCCCTATAGTATTGGCGGCGAAAAAGCATTAACTTTCTTTTTTGTAAATTTTAGTGCTACTTATAAAATGTTGGATAATGCCCTTACATTCAATTTAATGGCTGCCGACCCGTTCAATCTCCAAAAGCGCGACCGAATAATGACCGGCAATGGATTCTCCCTTACTAGTGATAGTAAACCGCTTAGCAGGTATCTAAATCTAAATGTTAGTTATTCGTTTGGTAAGAATGTGAATTTGGAGCGTCATAATACCGATAAATCAGCCCCGAGAGGTGACGGGTAGTGAAATCAATCTGTTAATCGAGAGATTAATTAAGTATGGTGACAAAATAAATGGTAGTAATCGAATAGCTGTCATTCTGAAGGAGTCTTCGACTGAAGAATCTCAGCAATGCACTACAAGAACAGGACTTAAGCAGCATACGGAGATTCTTCGCTATCGCTCAGAATGACAGGACTGAATGTAGCAGTTTATTTTGTCCTAACACTTATAGGGTAACCTGTACTCCCGCTACAAGCGATTGCTCCAATTGCCTGCGAAGTGAGTAATTACTGTCGTAGAGTAAGCGAAGATTATAGTCGAGTGAAAACAAACCGTAGGAAATACCGCCGAGTATAAGCGTTCCTACACGTGTTTTCCGATAGTCTGAATATGTCTCTTCTTTGCCGAGAAGCACAGTTTTTACGCTTGCCGAAAGATTGAGTTTCTCACCGATTTGCTTTTTAGCCGATAAGTCGAAAACGCCGCTTATGCCTGACTCTAATGTAACTTGATCTTGCACATTGGAAAGGGGATTGTTTGGTCCGATAATATATTTTCGATTTGATTCCAGAATAAATTTATCGGTAATTGTTTGCTGGAGTGCATAGCCAATACCATAGGTCAAGCTCAATTCGCTTGTACCATCCGCATTTGCTGAAAAAATTTTCTGTCCTATAAAAACAGTTTGATAGAGGAATAGCGGATCAAGAAAATGAGATTCTACATCGTCCACCATGCCCTGTTTCATCTGAGTTTCTGCTGTAGTTTCAAAAAATAGACGGATGCCCCATGAGGGGAGAATCGTCATCGAAGGGGTTATGGAAAAAATGAGGTTGTCCTGGGTTTTTTCGGGAACAATCCCTTCGTGGTGAAGTTGCCCGTATTGCAGATACAAACTGCTCGAAAGCCCGAAGGTAGAGTCGTCCCAATCCATACGTGCCTCCAAACTCGCCAGCCATTGTGCTGTGAGAGATTCATTGTCCGATTTGCTGATATTCTGAAAAGTCAGTCCGAACGACGGTGAAATGGAATAGATGAATCTTGAGGGGGTATTTTCGGCGACTAATGAATCGCCGACAGTCGAAGCAACTTGGCTTGAGTCTGTTTGTGCAGATAATTCATACACAAGCAGAACTTGAAATACGATAAGTATCAGGCATTTTTTCATACTACTATCCGGAAAAGTATTTGGATAAAGTGAATCTTAATATTCACATTAAGAAATACTCTATAATGATATACAATTACTATTACGCAAAAAAAACAAAAGAGCGTCCGAATACCGGACGCTCTTCCGATATCATACCTTCAAATTTTATTTAGTACTTGGAGAAGTCCATGAATCTGATGCCATAGTCTTGAATGTTATAGAAGAACCGTTATCTGTTATAGTAATCGTATTTTCAGCTTTTGTCTTGTCATAACCTTTAACAAAATTGATAGGTTTGTGTTGGCGTTTACCGGATGCCTGCCCGGTAGCAACATCGCGCGGAGCTTTCACATCATACGTAAACGCAATTTTACCCGATGCTTCCAATACATGAGGCGTACCTTTAGCATCGCATAAGGTTACCATATATGTACCTGCTGCCAAGCCGTCTACAGTACAAGTTCCGTCCATACATTTTACAATCTTCATTATACCTTTTTTACCTTCTATTTTCAAATACCCGTTCAGAGCAGCAAAAGCATTCACCGTCGAAAAGATTGCAATCAGCGCAACTACGCCTATAGCAACAGCAAAATTCCTTCTCATAAAAACCTCCAAGAAATGATTAAAAAAACTAAAAGAGAAACACAGAGAAAACTGTAATCAATTTGTCGGCGTAGGACGACGGTAATTGTTAGAAATTGTAGTTTGTTCCGATTCACTGTCCTACATAATAAATCCTAGAATTTTACCGTTTTGTCCGTTCAATCAAATAAATACTGTTGTCTTTGGTTCTTATCACTGATATATGTAGTTTTGCGCTATAAAACACAAAAGGTGTCAAGGTTACATAATTGCACGTAAGTATTCTATTTCTAAAATTACAATCATGAAATTTGTATGCGAAACAGAGATTAATTTACCGGTTAAAAAGGTTGTTGATCTGTTTGATAATCAGGACAACCGTAAATATTGGCAACAGGGGTTTGTAAGCTATAATCACATTTGTGGAAATTCTGGCGAGCCGGGAGCTAAATCAAAAATTGTCATCAATTTGGGAGACCAAGTTATTGAACTGACGGAAACAATTCTGGTGAGAAACCCGCCGCATGAATTAAGTGCTTTGTACGAGCATAAGAGTATGGTCAATACAATGAAAAATCGTTTCATTCCTGTTTCAGAGAACAAAACCAAATACGAAGTTGAAATACATTATACCAAGTTCATCGGATTTATACCAAAGATGTTAGCACTCTTGGTACCGGGGGCATTTAAGAAGCAGGTTCAGGACACGGTTAATCGGTTTAAGATGTTTGCTGAGGGTGAGAAGTGAGATGTTTGATGATGAGAATATATTTTTTTTTCGAAAATTGAGTAGAGTGTGGACGAGTTTGGTGCTAGTTCTTTATAGAAACTTATATAATTTAGGGTGTAAATTTAAAAGTATTCCGATTGGGTAACCGTCGCTGTAAATATAAAAGATTATTTGAAGTTTATAGAGTTCATCATTTGCAGAATTTTCGCTTTGGTGCTGTTGTCGGATATATTTAGTTTTGTGAAATTACTATTAAACTTCAAAGAAGTACACCATATTTTTTAAAAATCTAATACCTTTATGAAAGTAACTGTTGAAATATCTAATGAAAATGAAATGGAAAAACTTTTTGCATTTTTTAAGACAATCCACCTTGATAATATTGAGGTAGTAACCGAGCATAATGCCGAACAGCCTTCAATCCAAAAAGGTGATAAGAAAATAAACCCTAAAGAACTGTTCGGTATATGGCAGAATAAACCGAGAGATATTGACGAACTTAGAACAGGTGCTTGGAAAAGGAAAATATAAGTATGGTACTGTGTGATACAAACATTCTTATACATGCTTTTAATGGCAACCTAGATACAATTGTACAAATGGAGGCAATAGGATTTAATAATATTCTGCTCCCTTCAGTTACCGTTATGGAGCTAATGCAAGGAATGGAGAATAAGACAGAGCTTGCACAAATGAAAAAGAAAATTAAGTATTATGATATTATTCAGTTTGATGAGAGAATATCTGAAAAATCTATTGAACTTATTGAAAAGTATAAATTGAGCCATAATTTACAAATTCCTGATGCAATAATTGGTGCGACTGCTATTGTGCATAGAATTGAACTTTTTACGTATAATAAAAAAGATTTTAGTTTTATGCCTACCATACTGCTTTACTAGTATGAATCGTCACCATAAATTAGCATCAAAATATATTCCTTCAAAATTCTACATAAATTACAGTTCTGATCGAGCCGCAGAAGTCTCAGCCTAAAAGGTTCTGTTTGATAAAGTCAAAGCTGAAATCCATAAAACTATAACTAGTTGAATAATATATTTAACTAGATATATATACAAAAGCCCGTAAAAATCTTCGGTACATTTTTTCCTTTCCTCACCTCTCAAAAAATCCGTACTTTCGCAGAATAGCTGGTGTTATCCCATAGAATAGCTTTCTATTGCACTGCTATAACCTCGCTCGTTGTTTAATCCAGCAACTATCTTTTTATCCACATGAAGCTAGCATACTTTTGCGTGCTTACAGTACTTGTACTGACTGCTCAAGCATATTCCCAGCAAAGCACCTCACCGAATTTCTTTGATATTCAAAAGCAAACATCGGAGCATTTCAAAACCCTTAAAACTTCCTCATCCAATAAGGAAAAAAAAGACGGTGCTTGGGCGAATTTCAAACGCTGGGAATGGTTCTGGAAACAGCGCATATCCCCCGACGGGCAATTCCCCAATCCAATGACGGTCTATAACGAAACCGTTAAAAAGCAAGCAGACCAAAAAATGAACGGTATTGCTCCGCTCTCATCTGTCGCTGCTGAATGGAAGGAACGAGGTCCATTCGGTGTTCCCGACAAGGGTGGAGCAGGACGGGTGAATCGTATCCACCTCAATCCTGCATTCCCAAATGATGTATGGGCTGGAACTTCTGCCGGAGGAGCATGGAAGAGTACCGACAAAGGTCAGACATGGTCAGTGAAAACAGATGCAATTCCGATACTGGGCGTCACTGATATTGCAACAATAGCAACAGACCCAAACACAATATATATTGCTACAGGCGACGGTGACGTAGTAATGAGCTCCCCAAGTATTCAAGACTATATCAGCTATAGTTTGGGTGTGATGAAATCCACCAACGGCGGGGTATCATGGCAGACAACCGGGCTTAACTGGCAAACAAGCAATGCACGGTTCATTAACCGTTTATTGGTTTCTCCGGCTAATCCACAAGTATTGCTTGCTGCTACAAACCAGGGAATATATAAAACTATTGACGGCGGCACGACATGGTCAATTACCCAGCCCGGGTATTTTATGGATATGGAATTCAAGCCGGAAGATGCTACCATACTTTACGCCTCGTATGGAAGCGGTATTTACAAATCCGTCAATGAGGGAAGTACGTGGACTAAACTGAGTACGGGAATTCCGTCAAATATAGGGCGTATAGCATTCGGTGTCGGTCCCGCAAATCCTGAAATGGTGTACGCTGTGTGCGCATCTACAAGCAATTGGGGGTTCGGCGGGTTCTATACATCCACCGATGCTGGACTTTCATGGCAATTAAAATCATCGAAACCAAATCTACTCGGTTATGAAGCAAATGGCTCAGACCCTCAAAATGAGTATTTTCAGGGCTGGTATGATTTGGCGATAGCTGTTTCGCCGCTGAGTTCGCAAGTAGTGTATGTAGGTGGGATTAATATTTGGAAAACAACCAATGCAGGATTGTCGTGGGCATGCAACGCTCATTGGTACGGGGATAATAATTTGCCGTATGTCCATGCTGATATTCACGACTTGGCAATTTCAGAAAGTAATCCGTTGGCTGTATTTACCGGGTCGGACGGGGGAGTTGCCCGCTCAGCTAACGATGGGAAAACATGGGATGACATGAGTCAGGGTATGGGAATTATGCAGTTCTATAGAATTGCTTCTTCTGCTTCCAATAGTACTGTAATTATGGGTGGGGCACAAGACAACGGAACAAATCTGCTCAGAAATGGAAAATGGGTGCAAGTAAATGACGGCGATGGTATGAACTGTTTGATTGACCCCACCAATCCAACCATACTTTACGCTTCTGCTCAAGAAGGTGACATCAGTCGCTCTACAGACGGAGGAGCAAATTTCCCTGGTTTTATCAATTCCGATATTACTAACGAACCGGCTTCGTGGGTTGCGCCGTATGTTTTCGACCCGAAGGATTCGAAGATTATCTATGCAGGATTTGTGAATGTATGGAAATACAATCCTGCAACTACAAAATGGGTGAAAATATCCGATCTGGCTAATGGGAATACTCTCAATTATCTGGCAGTCGCACCATCCGACCCTAATTATATTTATGCCGGAAATGAGGATGATCTTTCCTACACATTCAATGGGGGGAAGTCGTGGCAAGACATATCATTACCACAGAAGGGTAATGTTTCACATCTTGCCGTTCACCCCACAATTCCAAACAAAATTTGGATAACAGTAGCCGGATATACAAATAAAAAGGTATATCAATCGGATGATTCAGGTGAGACTTGGAAGGATATTTCGACCGGCTTACCTTCGATTCCTGTCAATTGTATCATTTATCAGAATAATTCACCCGACCGACTGTATGTAGGTACAGAAGCAGGGGTGTATTACCGCGACAATGAACTCAATCAATGGCAGGCATATAATGACGGTTTGCCTAATGTGATAGTAAGTGACCTAACCATTAATTATGGAGCAAACAAACTCCTAGCCGGAACATACGGACGCGGTGTATGGGAAGCAAATCTTATTACGTGTACAACCTCTCCGGTTACAATTGCAGTGACGGGCGGTAAATCCGTGATATGCGATGGTGATAGTGTACGGCTCACAGCCAAAGACGGATTCGCTTCATACAAATGGTCGAATGGGGCAATTTCACAATCAATTTTTGTTAAAGCAGCGGGAGAGTATAGAGTTACAGCCACCGACGAAAAGGGTTGTTCTACAGTTTCTCCTTCTGTTATTGTTTCTGTGAGCGCGAAGAAAATACCTGCTATTAAAGGGAATCATGCCGATTCGACAGCTTGCGAAGGTAACCCCATTACCTTGGATATTGGTTTTGGATTTACGGGCTATACAATTCAGTGGAGTACAGGTGATACCACCAGTAGTATCAAAGTGACGAAACCCGGGACATATATTGTATTAGCAATCAGTCACGGCGGGTGTGTAGGCACTTCAAAAACATATATTGTTAAACCGGGTATTGCGCCTCTAAAACCGACAATATCAACAAGCAATGATACTCTCATTGCAAGCTCTGCAATGTCGTATCAATGGTACATAGATGGTACTCTTCTTTCGGGGGCAACAAATCAGTGGCTAATTCCTCCGGCGGGAACACTTGGGAAAAAAGCAACAGTAGCAGTATTTAATGATGCAGGGTGTTCTGCTGCATCTGATGATTTTATTATTACTATAACATCCATTGAAGAAGAAAAAAGCGAACAATCTGTTCGGCTTTTTCCTAATCCTGCCGGACAAGTACTGTCGTTAGAAATTACCTTAGAGACTATTGCACCAATTTCTGTAGAAATAACAAGTGCGGCGGGAGTATCCGTTCAAACGCATGAATTTGCTCCGGAGAGTTTGGTCTCCAAAGAGAACATTTCTCTTGAAGAATTACCCGTTGGAGCATATATAGTTACTATTCGATCAGGGGGAAAGTTGTGGATACGTAAAATTACGAAGGTTTGATACCCACCTGCATTCTCTCGTAAAATTTATGTAAATTGTAGCTTAGTAATTACTACAAATCAAACGGACTTTGATTGCTAGTTCTGTGTCACTAAATCCCTATTGCTCTCAATATGCTTTGTCTCCAAAATGCTACTAATCCCGAATGGATAATCGCCGCTGCCGCTAACCTTAATGATATATTAATTGACCACGCACACTGTGAAAAAAAAGCCGCTGCAAATGCTCTAAGTATGGTTCAACGCTACCCGGAAAAGGAAAAAGTGGTCACAAAAATGATATTTATTTTGAAAGAAGAATGGGAACATTTTGAGATGTGTTTCTTGGAGCTAGAGCGGCGCGGAGTAACATTTACACGTGATAAAGGAGATGGCTATGCCCAGCAATTATCTCAGCTTGTAAGCAAACAAGAACCGATGCGTTTCATGGACTTGTTACTCATTGATGCTCTTATAGAAGCACGTTCATGTGAACGGTTTTCGATACTCTCGAAGTGTGAGGATATTCCTGCTGATCTCAGGCAGTTTTACCAATCATTGCTGGCATCCGAGGCAGGGCATTACCGTATGTTTACGGATTTAGCCCGTGAGTACTTTCCGGCAGATGAAGTAAAAGCACGGCTCAATGAACTCTCGGCAGCCGAAGCAGAGATTGTGAGAAACTTACCAAACAAAGCTGCAATTCACGGATAATTGAACCTATAGAAGATTTAATGAATATTATTTTTATGGGAACGCCGGAATTTGCCGTTCCTTCACTTCAGGCAATTCATAAGCACTTCGGAGTTTCGGCTGTGGTAACAGTACCCGATAAACCCCAAGGTAGAGGTATGAAACTTACTCCGAGTGCTGTAAAAATTGCTGCATTAGAGCTTGGATTGCCTGTCCTGCAACCCGAATCACTGAAATCAGAGGCATTCCGTTCTGAAATAGAAGCACTCAAACCCGATATCATCGTTGTCATTGCATTCAGAATTCTTCCTGCGTCAATTTATACGCTTGCTTCACTCGGAGCGTTTAATATTCATGGGAGCTTGCTTCCTAAATTTCGTGGTGCAGCCCCGATAAACTGGGCGATAATAAACGGCGAAAAAGAATCGGGTGTTACCTCGTTTTTATTAAATGACAAGGTTGATACCGGAAAGATTCTGTTAAAGCGATCATGCTCAATTTCTGACTCCATGACAGCCGGAGAACTGTATACTACACTTATGCCGCTATCAGCCGAGCTTGCTGTAGAAACCTGTACTTTACTTGCCGAAGGGAAAGCTGTCCCGATGCAGCAGGATGATACGATTGCTACCCCAGCCCCCAAACTCTTTAGAGATCAATGCTCAATTGATTGGTCGAAATCAGCGCATGATGTTCGGAATTTTGTGCGTGGGGTCAATCCTGCACCTATTGCATGGGTAATATGGGAAAGCAAACGATTGAAGGTATATTCTGTTGAATTGGAGAATAGGGTGTTACCGTCGGGAACATGGAGAATTGAAGACGGAAAATTTATAGTGGGTTGTGGTGATGGCAATTGTATTCATTTGATAGAAATTCAACAGGAAGGGAAACCCAAAATGAATGTTGATGTATTCTTACGCGGGTATCGTGGAGCTTCCGAAGGTAAATTTTGATTGATTATTTGGTCAGCTGTCCGCGTATCCCTAATCGAAACCCTCGTCCTGGCATTGGATAATTGAGAACTACTGAATACAGCTCATCGAAGAGATTATTGCAATCTGCACGAATAGTCAAGTTGATGTTTGTCAAATTGATTTTTTGCTCAGCAAAAACATTAACTTGCATATATGACGGTATAATGCTTTCAGAAGAATTATCGGCAAGTGAATACCGAAAACTTGAATAGTTTACTGAGAAGCCAAGCATGAACTGTTCAATTGTGGCTGTAAGATTACCGGATACAATCTCTTGTGGAACATAAGGAATTTGTTTGCCGGGCGTAAGAGAGTTCACAGATTCATCTGTTGTTGTTTGGCGGGTATAAGCAACGCGACCTGATAATAGCTGTTTGAGAATTTCCCCTCCCGTACTTAGTTCAATTCCTCTCGAAAGAACAGTACCAATGTTCTGTGCACTCCACGTAACGGGACTTTTGGGGACTGCTATGATTTGATTGTTTGTTGTAATAACAAATGTTTCAGCTTCTGCTTGCAACTGTGAATTAATATCCCAAACTACACCCAAATTCAATGATTGTGCACGTTCGGGTCGGAGGGTTGCAGTACCAAAATTCAGGTAGTACATTTCATTAAAGTTCGGCAGCCGGAAATTATAACTACATGATGTTCTGAGTCGTAACGGAATATCATTATGGCGCAGCATTAGCCCTGCTAGAGGAGAGAATGCGTTGCTGTTTGATGAGTTTATATCTATTCTTGATTGTAATTGAACGGCGAGCGTGAATGATGAATCAAGAGATATGTCTTTATCGGCATTGGCTGCAAGTGAAAATGTAGTCCTCTGCACAAACGACCCGACTTCCGGCTGAAAAGAATTGCCGCGAAGGTCTGAATATGTGAGTTCAGAAGATATACCGCCGTGAATGAATGTTGTAAGCCACTCCATTCGTGCAGAAAGCAGTACTTCCCGTGTAATAAAGAGATCATTAGCCCCATCAGGACCTCGAAACAGGGCATCTTTATCCCTAAAATGTAATTCACCATATCTTGTTGAAGATGCAAGGGTAAGGATAGAATTTTGCGAAGTTTTTGTTGCCATTGAATGGATAACCAATATTTCTTTTTCATGTAGTCGGGCTGATGTTTGCTCAATACTTCCCTGCAAAACTGCTCCAGGTGAACCGCGTTTTGTATTTCTAAGAAACAATCTGCTGTTTACTTTCCATTCACCAAGATTAAAACCTGCGGAGGTAACTACTCCTGTATTTTGAAAATCCGCATTTGAACGTTTGATTGTAATTTCCTTGCCAAATTGGAATGACTGGAAGGGGTAATCACCGTTAGAAGTCATATACTCACCACCGAAATTCCACCGGATTCCTGAAGCAGAGAATCCAACGTGACCTGTCGAGAGCAATTCACCGAATGAACCTAGCGTGATGCCTGCATTCGCTGATAAAGGGCGAGCAGTAGAATCTGATCTATAGTCCGATGAGCGAAGGTTAACGACCCCTGCAATTGCCCCGCCGCCATATAGTGCGGAACTGCCCCCACGCGACACCTCAACTTCATCAAAGAGGGCAAGCGGAAGTCCACTTAAATCAACCGTTCCGTTAGCTCCCGAAGTAAGACGCACTCCATCGAGTAATACCAATGTTTGCTGGGAAGTTGTACCGCGAAGGGAGATGGTTTTGAGTCCCCCTGTACCTCCGTAGTTTCTAATAAATGCTCCCGGAACTGTTGCAGCGGCATCTGCAACTTGCCAAGCTCCTAATCTTGTTATTTCTTCACGTGTAATCAAGGATTTCGGTGCAAATGACGAACTGTTTGCGGTTTGGCTTCGAGGGGCGTTAACTTCTACTTCACGGATTTTGCGCGCGGCTGTATCCGATTTGGCTGTCTGCGCTTTGCAAACAGGTACATAACTTATAATTCCGAAGAAGAAGAGAAAGGCAAAGCGCATGAAAAAGCAAGAATTAGTTTGGCAAAAGACCCGAAAATTTTGTATATTTGCATCTGTGGACGACGAAATGGGCTAACAAGCCCATTTTTTATTAAGATTATCTTTTGTAATTTAGCGCATAATTTGGTGAAACTAACGCTTCCTGACCATATTAAGGATTACATTCAAGAACTTTGCAAGCAGAATGAAGTTTATTTGCTCGAAGTTGTACTGAGAGGAAGTCCGTTAAAAATGCTTTTGGAAGTTTTCATTGATAGCGAAACGGGAATACTTCATTCCAATTGCAAAAATATTGCTAAATCTCTGAATGACCTTTCCGAAACCGACGAATTTCTTTCTAAAGTATCACAGATTGAAGTTTCATCGCCCGGAGCCGACCAGCCGCTCCGCCATAACTGGCAATATTCTAAGCATATTGGGAGAACGCTGGAATGTACGCTTAAAAACAAAACAAAAATTCAAGGCAAGCTCCTTACTGCTGATACCGACAATATAACATTGGCAGTGAAGCCGGCCAAACAGTCAAAAACGGCAACAGAACAGCCGTCAGGTGAAACAGTTGTCCCTTTTTCGGAAATTATATCATCATCAGTGGTCATTTCTTTCTCGTAATTTTTAGTTCATTAGCAGCAACTCATATATTATCTTTTTACTTCAAAAAATTGTTTATTCACATTCTTAACCGAAGCAATGGCAGCACGTCGTAAAGTAAAACCCAAATTTGATAAAAAGGTGCTTATCGAAGCATTTGCGGAAATGGCTCGCGAAAAAGGCATTGACCGCGACCTTCTCCAAGGTATTCTCGAAGAAACACTTTCGCTCTTAGTTCGTAAAAAATATGGACAGGAAGCAAATTTTGATATTATCGTGAATATGGAAAAAGGCGATATTGAAATTTACCTTACTCGTGAAATTGTAGATGACCCGTGGGATGATGCACTGCAAATTGATATTGAAGAAGTGCAAAAAAGAACAAAAGAACCGTATGAGCTTGGTGATGAGTTTATCGAAGAAATCACGCTTGACAACATAGCCGACAACTTCGGTCGCAGAATGATAACCCTTGCTTCACAAACGCTGAATCAACGTATCCGTGACCTCGAAAAAGATAATATCTTCAACGAGTATAACAGTAAAGTTGGAGAAATTCTGGTAGGAGAAATCTACCAGGTACGTCCGAGCGGATTGCTTATTATGCACAACAAAGTGGAAATGCGACTTCCTCGTGAAGAGCAGATTCATAATGAAAAATACAAGAAAAATCAAACAATCCGTACTGTTATTAAAGAAGTTCGCCGTCAGCAGGGAAGTGGAACGCCCGATATTATTCTTTCCCGTTCTGCTGATGAATTCTTGGCAAGGTTGTTTGAGATTGAAATTCCTGAAGTATATGACGGAATCATTGAAATTAAGGCAATTGCTCGCGACCCGGGTGAAAGAGCAAAAGTAGCTGTTCAATCATTCGACGAGAGGGTAGATCCTGTGGGTGCTTGTGTTGGGATGAAGGGTATCCGTATTCACTCTATCGTTCGTGAATTGAATAATGAAAGTATTGATGTTATTGAGTTCTCTCCCGATGCAAAAGTGTTTATTACCCGCGCATTAAGTCCTGCGAAAGTAAACAGTATCATGATTTCCCCTGATACTCGTCAGGCAACTATTACTGTTCCGGATGAGCAGGTCTCTCTTGCTATCGGTAAGAACGGTCAGAATGTACGTCTTGCTTCGAAACTGACAGGGTATTCAATCACCCTCATCAAAGAGGGCGGTGAGGATATTGAGCTTATCGAATTCCGTGACGAGTTAGGGCGTGAAATGTATGATAATGTAATCAATCTAGGTATTGATACAGCACGTGAGTTTCTGGATGCTGATGTAATGGAACTGCTGTTGGTAGAAGGTATGACCAAAGAATTATTACTTGAGCTTCGCTCACTTATGCTTACGGAGTTCGATGAAGATGAAGACCCGATTATTCGCAAGCAAATTTTACTTTCTCATTTAACCGAAGGCGGTGACGATGATGAAGAAAGTGATGACCCGCCGCAACCACAGTCGAATGATTAATGGTGTGTGCCGGATGATATTTCCGACGAGACGATAGATTTCTGGACGACTACTTTTTTCATTGCAATTTTTTGCACCTCATTATTATTGTTATGTCTGCACAACAAGGTACAAGGTTATTTAAGCTGGCTTCGCAGCTCAACATCGGTAAAGATGCTATCGTGGAGTTCCTTTTGACAAAAGGGGTTACCATCGAGAACAAACCCACTACATCTCTTTCGGAAGAAGTGGTGTCGCTCGTGTTGGGTAAGTTTGAGAAGGAACAAAAAGCTGTCGAAAAGCAACGGGAAAAACTGGAGAAGCATAATATTGTGCGTCATGAAGCGGTTGCAATTGAACATGAATCACATCCTGTTACACAGCCGTCAGTTCACGCTGCTACAGTTTTGAATGAACCTGTAAAACAGACTGCTATGCCCGTATCTGTTCCTGAAATTGCACCGGTATCGCAACCGGAACCCGTAAAAGCTGCAATTGCTCATGAACCTGTAGAGGCAGTTGAACATACACAGCCGATTGCTCCGATTGTTTCCGAACCGGAACAAGTACCTGTAGTTGAAGTTAAGCATGAAATAGATGAGGTAATTGAACCGATTGTCGCTACAGTTGTTCCTTCTAAAGAAGAACCTGTTGTAGTATCCAAACCGATTGCTAAAGTTGAAGAACCTGTTGATGATGTGCATATCACTGAAGTTGAAGAAGCAACTCATGCTGAGCCAAGTACTGAAATTGAAAACAATGAAGAACACGGCGGGGAAACGCACCACAAACGTAAACGTAAGAAATTTGTACAGGTAGAGTATGAAGCCGGTGTAAAACCGCAACTTCGCGGACTCACAATTGTAGGCAAATTAGACCTTACGCCTCCTCCGTCGCCGATACGAACATCTGTTTCGTCGAAAGTACAAAGCACCGAACCCGGTGCAAAGAAAATCAATACCAACGTATTTCGTACCAAAGCGTATGAAGAGGAAGAAAGTGCGCGCGCAAACAAAAAACCGATTAAACCGCGCGAACCGGTTGCAGGAGGTGCTGCTGGTGCTGCAAAACCAAAAGGACCTGTAAAAGAAGTAAAGGTAATTGACAAAAAGAAAAAACGCAAAAAATCAATTCGTGAGGCAATTACCGAAGAGGAAATAGCACGCGCAATCCGCGAAACACGCCAAGGAATGGAAGAAACTTCTGCGGTAAGTTCGCGGAATAAACTTCGTCAACGTAAGAAACTGGAACGAGAAGAAAAAGAACTTCAGCGTATCGAAGATATTGAGCGTGAATCATCTATTCTGAGAATTACAGAATTTTTGACAACCGGCGAACTTGCTAACTTGATGGGAGTTAACTCGGCTGATATTATTATGAAATGTATGAAGTTGGGGCTAATGGTTTCGATAAACCAACGTCTCGACAAAGATACGATTACGATTATTGCCGATGATTACGGCTATCAAATTGAATTTCTTGATGAAGTTGATGCTCAGGTAATGGAGGATGATGAAGACGCACCTGAAACACTGCTTCCACGTCCGCCGATTGTAACAATCATGGGTCACGTGGATCACGGTAAGACATCACTTCTCGACTTTATTCGAAATGCGAACGTGGTTGCCGGCGAAGCAGGCGGAATTACACAGCATATTGGAGCATATCATGTTGATTTGCCAAACGGCAAATCTATTTCATTCCTCGATACTCCGGGTCACGAAGCATTTACGGCTATGCGTGCCCGTGGCGCTAAGGTAACGGATATTGTTGTGCTTGTAGTAGCTGCGGATGATAGCGTGATGCCTCAAACAATTGAAGCAATCAGCCATGCCCAAGCTGCCAACGTACCGATTGTAGTAGCAATCAATAAAATTGACCGTGCTGAGGCAAATCCCGACAGAATTAAACAGCAACTTGCCGACCGTAATGTACTTGTAGAGGATTGGGGTGGTAAATACCAGTCTGCTGCAGTTTCGGCTCGCTCAGGTTTGAATGTGGATGTATTGCTCGAAAAGATTATCTTGGAAGCCGAGATACTTGATTTAAAAGCAAATCCAAACCGAAATGCCCGTGGAACAGTTGTTGAAGCCCACCTTGATAAAGGTAAGGGTGTGCTTGCAACCGTAATGGTACAGAAAGGTACGTTACGAATTGGTGACCCATTTGTAGCCGGTATGTTCGCCGGACGTGTTCGTGCGCTGTATGATGAGCGGGGCAATAGGGTAGAGCAGGCATTGCCGTCTGTCCCTGTTCAAATTGCCGGATTCGACGGACTTCCTCAAGCAGGTGATATATTTACAGTGCGGAACACAGAAAGTGAAGCGCGAGATGTTGCACAACAGCGTCAAATACTCAAACGTGAGCAGCAATTCAAGCAAGTTCGTCATATTACACTCGATGATATTTCGCGAGATATTTCAGCAGGTGGTGCACGTGAACTTCGTCTTATTATCAAGGGTGATGTGGGCGGTTCGGTTGAAGCGTTATGCGATTCACTCCTCAAATTATCAAGCAGCGAAGCAAAGGTAAGTATTCTGCACAAAGGCGTCGGTACAATTTCCGAATCAGACGTTATGCTCGCTGCTGCATCGAATGCAGTTATTATCGGCTTTAACATTTCTCCGTCAGGAGCAGCACGAAAAGCAGCCGAAAATGAAGGAGTTGATATTCGTATCTATAACATCATCTACGACTGTATCAACGAAATCCACCTTGCACTCGAAGGTCTGCTTCAACCGGATATTAAAGAAGAAATTACAGCAACGGTCGAGGTGCGACAGGTATTCAAAATCAGTAGAGTTGGAGTTATCGCAGGTTGTTATGTCCAGAGCGGGAAAATTACCCGTAATGATAAAGTTCGACTTCTGCGTGAAGGATTACCAATTTTCAAAGGATCGCTTCATTCGCTCAAACGTATCAAAGACGACGTGCGTGAAGTTGATGCAGGATATGAGTGCGGAGTTGCACTCGCAGGATTCAACGATATAGAAGAGGGTGATATCATCGAAAGCTACAAATTGACAGAAGTAAAACGGAAGCTGTCGTAAGAATATATAAGATAAAGACCTTGAAGGTTTTCGAAAACCTTCAAGGTCTAGTAGTTAACATAAAGTAGATTCAATATCATGTCCATTCGTACACAAAAAGTAGCAGGTTTAATACGGGATTACCTTTCAGACCCGCTTCGAAGGATTGCCTCTGAAATGTCTGCGGGATTGATAACGGTTACTTCTGTTCGTGTATCCGACGATTTAAAAATTGCAACTGTATACCTAAGTGTATATGGCGGTAAGGCATCATCGGCAAAGGTACTGGAACGGTTAAAGGATGATAAGGGGAGAATCCGCCATGCAATCGCCGGAAAACTCACTCTGCGCCATGCACCCGACTTACGGTTTTTCCTTGATGATACACTCGATGCAATGGATAATATTCAATCGTTGCTCGACAAAGTAAAACGCGACGATGAAGCAGCAGGAAGAACACCTCATAAAGAAGAAACCGTTTCTGACGATGATGAAACGGATACTGAGCCAACCGAATAATACCCCAATAATGTTCCTTGACCGCACCACTCTTCCCGACTTTGACACGTGGAAATCAGAAGCTGCTATTAGCGGCGGTGTAGCCCTCATAGATAAAGACACCGACTGGACTTCATTTGATGTAGTCGCTAAAATGCGCTCACTTACCCGTATCAAAAAAACAGGACACGCCGGAACATTAGACCCCCTTGCAACAGGACTTCTCATCCTCTGTTTCGGGAAAATGACCAAGAGTATCAATACATTTCAGGATGCCCCAAAACAATACGAAGCAATTATCAAACTTGGCGCAACTACCAAAACAGATGACTCCGAAGCGCCCGAAGAAAATATCCTGCCGTTTGAGCATATTACCGAAAGCGAAATAGCAAATGCTTGTGCAGGATTTGTTGGGGAAATAGACCAAATCCCTCCGATGTTCTCTGCTATCAAAAAAGACGGTCAGCCGCTCTACAAGCTCGCACGAAAGGGAATTGAGCTTGACCTTCCGCCACGCCGCGTTACCATCTACTCAATTATAATTACTAAGATTGAACTTCCGTACATTCATATTACAGTGGATTGTGCCAAAGGAACGTATATCCGTTCGCTTGCACGGGATATTGGGGCAGTATTGGGGTGTGGCGGGTATCTTACTGCGCTGAGACGGACTGCTATTGGGGAGTTTAGGGTTGAGAATGCTGTTAGGATTTCGGAGGTTATGGAACAGGTTGGGAATACTGCAAAAACTACTTGAAGTGTTGACTTAAAGAATTAAATACCAAAGTCAAATCTTTTGCTTACCTTCATGGATTAGTTTGGTGTAAAAATAAACCCGACGAGGGTGTTATAACAACTGTTTATATGATCTGATAATTCTGAAATGAATCCGAAGGATTCAAATGTTTATAGAAAAGTCAATTCTAAACTGGTACGACCCCTACAGGGTCGAATGTTAACCGGTGGGTAATTTCTATAAACATGTAATCCCTTCAGGATTAAGAAGAATTTATGTCAAGTCAGTTGCTACAACTGACTTTCCGAATATACTCTTAGAAGAAAGGTTGGTTGTAGCAACCGACCTGACCTAAAGTAGATTTTATAACTACTCAACGCTCGCCGGTATTCACATGAATTTCAATACAATTCTATGGAACGTTAAACCAATCAATCAGATTGAATTATTATACGTGTTTCAGATATTTTTGGTAAATCTGTCACCTCAACCCCAAAATCAAATGGAATTCTATTAGTATAACAACAATCATTGAAGTCGAATGGATTGTTCTCATCTTCATATGTTACATCTCTAAACATAGCACCCATTATTGACCATGCATGGTTAGGTAGCTCTATCCAGTTCTTTTTTGTAGAGTCTTCAGTAATATAATCCGATATCTTAAGGGTATACTTGCCAAGTTTACAAATCTGTCCATCGCTTAGAACCTTTAAACGAAAGAACTCTTTAGCAAAAACTGCTATATCTTCTTTTGTACCCTTAAATCTAACTTTATCCGGATACTCAACTAGTTCAATACTGTCAGGGATTATTATTTCAAGAGCAAAATCTCTTTCTATCAGAGGCGGCGCAGGAAATATTAAGCTTATTTTAATTATCTCAGAAGTATTATTATCCATTGTTTTTTTTAAGAAAACCATTTTAGAAACTGTTTGAACTAAATATATTTAGCTACCCAACCTACTTACTTTCACAAGTCGAAGTGGTTGTTGCAACTATCTTTCAAATATACGCTTAGAAGGAAGGTCGGTTGTAGCAACCGACCTGACCTAAATATACCGACATCAATATAGACTATCATCAATGTGCGAGAGATAGGGCATTGCCCTATCTCTACTTTTATAACCAATCAATAGACGACGGTATACAACCGACCCGACCAAAAAAACAACCGCTGAGTTCTACCTCACTCCACCTTCACCGGCACAGGCGGCTCCATAACAGCCCCACACGACTTACAAGTACGAAACTCCTCCGACCCGTAGAACTTCTTGAAAATGGGCGGTAATTGTGCGACAATATCGGTAAGCTCTACAAATTCTTCGTAGAGTTTAGCATGGCAATTCTCGCAGAACCACATGAAAGCGTCAAGCTCAGTTTTATCGCGTTGGCGTTCTATTACCAAACCGACGGTATTTGCTCCGCGTTGCGGTGAGTGTGGAGTTCTCGGTGGCAGAAGGAATATATCACCCTCTCGGATATGAATATCCTTCTGAACACCCTCGTCAATTATCTTGACTACAACGTCACCTTCAATCTGATAGAAAAATTCCTCACCTTCGTTGAAATGATAATCCTTGCGGGAGTTGGGACCTCCAACTACCATTACGATAAACTCTGTGTCCTTGTATATTTGTGCGTTGCCTACAGGCGGTTTGAGAAGATGACGGTGTTCGTCAATCCATGTTCTAAAATTAAAAGGAAGCATTACTGCCATTGGATACCTCGTCTTGAAATAAATAATAAACTTATTCTGTAATAATTTGGTTCCTTGACAATTTTTGTGGAAGCATATACAAATCCCCTCGTTCCCCTTTAACAAGGGGATGACGTAATTCTTTCCTCTTTAATTACTTATCTGTCTCCCCCTTGTTAAAGGGGGATTAAGGGGGATTTCTGTACTTACTGAAACTGTAAAAATTGTCATTGAACTACTTATACGAATCAAAATTACGCAATCACATCCACCTTACAAACCCTTTTTATCGAAAACACGTGCAAGAACTTTATAATCCTCGATTGTATTGTAAATCTGCGCCGAAACACGTATCCATAATTTTCCATCGAACGGCATGACAGGCACTTCTATTCTATGTGTATCCCACAACCAATCATGAAGTTCGACTGCTTCCTGTGGAGTACCGTCTGTTTCAACAGGGGCTTCGACTGCTGCCATGAATCCAAGCATTTCATCCGGGGCTGGATGCGGTTTGCCCCATGCTTCCGCAATTATATTACGTGCTTCAATTGCTAATGCGCGATTAGCCGTCCGCAAATCAGCCCCACCGTGATTATTATAAAATTCTATTGCAGCAGGAATTGTTAAATACGAACTGAAATCCTGAGTCCCTGTCCAATCGAATTCTTGGGTGTAGCCCATCTTGTAATTATGCGAAATAACTGTAGGGTGGGTAATAGTTTGATGGTCAGGGTGTGTCCATAAAAAGGCAGAACCTTTGGGTGCAAACAGCCATTTATGGCAATTTCCCGTGTACCAGTCAGCACCAAGAGCATCAAGATTTAATCCGACCATCCCAGGTGCGTGTGCTCCGTCAACAAGTACAGCGATTTCGTATTGTTTGCAGACTGCAACAAGTTTTTCAATCGGAAAAATAATTCCTGTGGATGAAGTAATATGATCAAGCACAGCAAATTTTGTATTTTCCGAAATTGCTGTTTTGAATGCCATAATTACTTGTTCGGGACTTTCAATCGGGAATGGTACACTTACTTCTATAAGCTTTGCACCCGTGCATTCTGCTGCATAAATAAGCGTTTGCCGAACAGCGCCATATACATGACTTGTCGTTAGAATTTCATCGTCTTCTTTGAGAAAAGGCATCATTGAACGGACTATTGCATTAATTCCTGTCGAAGCATTCTCGACAAAAACAATATCCTCGCCTCGTGCACCGATGAACTTACCAAGTGTTTCGGCTGCTGAACGCAATAGTACAGGTAGCTCCCTCATTACAAAACGAAAAGGTTGCCGTTCAAATTGCAAACGAAATTCTTCCTGTACAGCTCGAACAGAACGGGGAACTGCGCCGAATGAGCCATTATTAAGAAATGTCATCCCGTCTTCCAGATAAAACTCAGAGCGAATGTTTGAAGTAATTGGCATAATGGCTTTTATAAATGGAGTAATTAATAGTTAACTTAAATGTTAGATTGTTTAGAACGATACTAAAGATTTATAAATCATTAACACTTGATTTGCTGCATAATTTTTATGCAAAGAATGTCTTACTATCGGGAAATTCTTCCCAGTGAGTTACCCGCACCTACACCGATAATTGTATCATAACCTCCGTAATCAAATTCACGGTAATAGACCAGTCCAATAAATGTATGGGGCGATGCACTTGTGTTACCCTCAAATTCTTCGAAGGTTATCTTCTCAAATTTCTGGGTGTCGCTATTAAATTTACCTGTTCCGTAGAGGTAGTTGTGTCGCCCGCGTCGAACCCATTGGCGTAATTTGTAGAGCCGTTCCTGTTCATCGTAGAACATTTGCCAATTTGCATTTGGTTGCCAAGAGTTGAATGAACCGGCAACAAAAACATCTTCCTCGGTTGGTCGGCTTTCGGGGTCGAGGATAAATTCTACCAGTACATACTCATCATCGTACACCGACGTAAAGCGTGTGTTCATTGCGCCGTCATCGGCACGCTCAAAATACCCGCCTCTGCGCCGCAAATCTGCAAATGAAAGCCGAACGGGGGCAGTGCCTCGTGGAAACAATGCAAGATTATTCATATCCAAAATTCTATAGTCGTTTTCAGCAGGCAATTTTTCAACACGAAATCGTTTCCCAAAACCGCCAAAACCCGAAATCATCGTAAATGGTACGTATTTACGATACTCATTAGACTTCTCGAACGTGGAGATTTGCGAAATTGTAATCGGTTCGTACCAACGGTTGTTACGATAGAGAACAACCGTCTGTACCATGTTATCCATAATCCCTCGAATCGCCTGAACCTGCGCCTCGACTGTAAAAGCCGATATTCCTACCTTCATGTCCGGCTCATATAAGTCGCCATAAATATCTACCGCACACTCAGCAGCAGGATCTACAACAAAAAAACGAGCTTCGGCAAACACAACGCCATCATTGGAATAATCATAAAACTTGGCTTTCCAATTCCCGCCCACCTTGAAATTTACCTGTGAATTAGGCACTGAGAGAGAGCCGCGATACGTGTAGTAACGCGACGTTGCCGGTGCACTCCTCCAGTCAATATTACTTGTACGGAGTGTTATTTCATTGAGAAAGACATTGTTGTCCTCGCTCCAGTCGGCTGAACAGTGAATAAAAATAGCATAGAGTGACGGGGGTAAATTGGATTGAATATCCATTTCAATAGTAACTGATTTTTCACCGAAGGTTGGGCTGACTGATGATTTTCGCGTAGGTTCTGATAAAATTGCAATTGGTGGCAGTGATTCGTTCGAGCCGCCATACACGCGGATTAAACGCACTTGTGGTGGGATTCTGGTGAGGTCAGTGTCTTGTGCCGTAATTGAAGGGGCAATTGCGAAAAAGAGCAACCAGTAAATAACATACAAGCATCTCAAGGAGGTGCAGCTTGATGGGTACTTCGGACGTTTCCGTAGCGCAGGGTTTGCAAACCCTGCGCTACGGAAATTATCTATAGATTGTGTAAATCTATTGACTCTAGATTTACGGGCTACATTGATATTTGAAGTACAACCGGACAATGATCTGAACCTTCCTGATTGGTGTGATGAATACAACTTTCTACCTTGGATACCAAGTCCTCAGTTACCCAATGATAATCTATTCTCCAACCGACGTTTCTGGGGCGTGCTTGTTGTTGAACACTCCACCACGTATAATTCCCACCTTCTTTGTTGAACATACGGAAGGTATCAACATAGTTTTTTTCTAATAGCCAATCGAGTTTTACACGTTCAATCACCATAAAGCCGGAGGTCATTATATTCTCTTTGGGTCTGGCTATATCTATTGCATAATGGGCTGTATTGTAATCACCGCAAATTATAAGTTTGCGTCCTTTGCTGCGCAAATCCTCGCAGAATGCAAAGAATGCATCATAAAAATCCAGCTTGTATTTCAATCGTGCTTCACCCATTCCGCCGTTAGGGAAATAGACGTTAATAAGGATAAATTCGCCAAAATCTGTAGCTATGATTCTACCCTCTCCGTCAAACCGTTCAATTCCAATATGTTTGAATGTTGCTTCGGGTTTTACTTTAGTAAAGGTAGCCACACCTGAATATCCTTTTTTAACGGAGCACGAATGATAAAATGCTTCATATCCCGGTGGTGTGCGCATTTCGGGCGCAATCTGTTCAATATCTGCTTTTGTTTCCTGTATGCAAATTACATCGGGCTGTTCGCGTTCGATATATTCAAAAAAACCTTTTTTGTGAACTGCACGGATTCCGTTAATATTCCACGTTATTATTTTCATAAAGATTTTGAAGTGTTAGTAATATTTAGTGCGGAGAGGAGCTTTATAACACTCAACCGCATACCATTCTTCAAAAATACAGAAACAATAGGTAGATTCCAAGAAGGAAGGAAAGACGGAGAGATTGAACCGGGAAAAGTAGTATTAAGTGTGTTATTTGCAACGAAGTGAAATTCAAAAAAAAATACAATCAAATCTGTATTATGTACAATGTAGTATGCAAATTACTTGCCCGACGCTAAGGTATTGCGTTTCTTCTCCTTTTTTGTAATCAATGGTGTTGCCGGTGTAAGCGGGGCTTTTGTGTTTTTCACTTCCTGAGTATGAGGTCTCATTAAACTTATCACAGAATTAACATTAAGGGGAAACTCCAAAATAACATGGAGAATACTTAATACGAAAAGCGCAGCGAAGCCCAGCCGGTAATTTATGTAATATAAAATTACGGATGCAATCCAAATTACAATAGCAGCCCCCATCTTTTTCCTATCCACTTTGTACCAATTAATGACTGATGTTTTTGAAAACCAGTTCAGATAATGATAGGTGTATGCAAAAGCAATGAAAATTTGCGCTTTCCGTGCGCTCACAGTAATTAAGCTCCAGCTCGGATTATCTGCTAATCCTAGTAATTTATTCAGAGCAAAGTTTAGTATATGAAAGTTACTTAAAATAAGGGTGTCGAGGGTTGCCCTGCTTACACTGATTGATGATTGTGGTATTTCTTTGCCAATAATAAAGAATACAACGAGAATCATTGAAATCACATTAACATAGCCCCAACCGGAATTTGACCTTTTGGAACCCGACCACATAAAAAGCACTGTAAATAGGAAAACGTGGATAAGAGAAGGCAGGAATACACCGCAGAAAATTGTAAAAAAAGGATAATTTATAAGGAAAATACTGATAAGTACACACAGACTAAACAACAAAATACGATTTATCCATTTTTCAGTAATAAAATATACTATTGATGAAAATAATCCGATGAATAACATGGAGTTGCCCCATGCAATGATTCCAGTGAGCGGTTTGTAAATGACTGATTGTTCAATTTCCAGAAAAAAAGTCCTGGTGATATCCCATTTATTTAATTCAGGAATAAAAAAAGATGTTGATAATATGCAGAGTGCTACAATTACCAGAAGCAGATATGTCTTTTTATCTGTTTGGGTTTTCAGAAAATAGTTCTTCTTCTCCAGCCAGTTGATTTCTGTCAGATAGTGCAGAGGTCCTAGTACTGCATACGAAAAAAGGAACAATTCAAACGGAAATATAAAAGCAATTCCTAAAGTTATCCATATCAGAAAGAAATTTACAATGTCAATTTTTTTATGTTCTGTCATAGTATAATGTGTGTTTTTTTTAACTCTATTTTAGTATTCATACTTTCAAAAAGACAAATTTTAATTGTAGATTTTTATGAATTGGTGTGAGAAACGGCACTAAAACCCTCTTTTTGATTTGATTCATAGTTGAGTCTTCATAGAGATTGCAGGGCTTAATTCCGGTATTAATGCCCAACAAGTCATTAATTTGTAATGTAATTACTCTGATTCGTACCTTTGTTGTGAACAGTATAAATCAGAAACAAAACTCAATTACCAAAATTAGTATGAGGTGGTAGTATGTCAAAACCATATTTGAGTTCATAGTTTAGACATTAAAGATTGTTTTTTCTTGGTATGGGTAATCGGATGAGTACTTAACGAGAGTTTATGGTATAATTTATTTGGTTCATATTTGCCGTTCAGAATTGGCTGTAACTAGGGGTCAAGCAGAAAATGGCTATGAGGTGTTTAGATTATTGGCGAACCAAAGCAGATAAGAATTTGGGGGGTTGCGAGAGAAGTTCGCGTTTATAGGCAGCTTGGCATTGCGCCCAATATTTGGTTAGCTCTGTGGAGTTTCCGGCGGCAGCGAATGATTTAAAGAGAAGTTCATAAGCATTTTCTTGAATCCTGTCAATTTCAAGGATTTTTTTTGCATTGATGATAGAATGTGTAATATTTCCTTCCAGTAAGTAATGATTCCCAAGTTCAATTACGGTAGTTATATAAAATTCTTTGAGTGTTTCGCGTTCAAAACTCGACCATTCCTCAAATGAATCTTCTGAAAGAAAATCACCTGAATACAGCGCAATAGCTTGCTCGTATATTTGAGTTCTAGTCTCAAGATTTGTTTGTTTTTGAGCTTTTACAACAAGCTCTTTGAATTTTAGGAAATCAATTTCTGAGTTTGAACCTAAATCCAACATATAGTTTTTGCCAATAATCTTAATATACGATGATGGCTGTCGAGGCATAATGTCAGGTTCGAGTGCTTTACGGATATAGGTTACACAATTCCAAAGTGTTGGGATAAGATTCCTGCCTGCGGCATCTTCCCAAAGTGTATCAATAAGCTCTTCGGCAGAAACAGACTTTCGGTGGTTCATGAGCAGGATTTTGAAAATATCCCGTGCTTTTTTGCGCTGCCAGTCTTCGGTGGCGAGTTCACGATTGCCAATTTTAACTGAGAAGTGCCCGAATGTTTGTACTGTAACCGGAGGCAATATCTTAGATTTTTGCGGTGTATCTCTAAGTATAGCTGTAGCCAAAACAACACCTTGCATTTTAAGCGAGTTTGTTTTGTTCAAAAAATCAACTGAAAGGGAAGTATTCGTAGATGCAATTAGTGCCTCAGCTTGAATGCGTGTTTTTTTGAACTGGGCTTCGAGCATTAGTTTCTCGGCATTCTTTCGCTGTTCTTCTTTTGCTACAATTTTCGAGGTCGAGGCATACCGACGTGCATAGTGGGCAGCTGCAACATTGTCACCTGCTTGATTTGCATATACTTGTAACTGATGCAAAGACATTTCGAGAAGAACGTGTGAATTGATGCTTTCGGCTATTTCAAGGGCAATTTTTGCAGAGTTCAGTGCATCTCTATAGTTTGATTGCTTTTCTTTGCACTTGGCAATGAGAAGTAAGGATTCGGCTTCACCTTCTTTTGTAGATGAATCGTGATGCATTTTGTAGCTTTTTTGTGCATAATCCAGCGTTGAAGTTGAATCACCGTTTTGCTCAAAAATACGGGCAATATTGAGTAGAACATTTGCTTCACCAACTTTATCTGAGAGTGATGAATAATTTCCAAGTGCTCTCATCGCATAGTCAAGTGCGAGGGAACTGTTATTCATTTTCCGATAGATTGAGGAGATTTGATTGTAGCAAAAACCGAGATGACGCTGGTCTTTGACTTGTTCTGAAATAGCTACACTTTGCATCATCGAATCGAGCGCGCCTGTATAATTGCCGAGTTGAAGATACACTGATGCAATATTCCCAAGAATCCAACTTTCTGCTTCACTATCTTTTTTGCTCGTAGCGAGAGCTAATCCTTCGGTATAGTAATTGAGTGATGTGGTGTAATCTGCAAGATGGAAATGTGAACTCCCCAAGCTGTTGAGCGCTTTGGCAATATGAATATCAAAGCCATATATTTTACCAAGAGTGAATTGCTTTTGGGCATATTCAGTTGAGTAAAAATATTCACCGAGCAACTTGTATGTATAGGCAATGTTACCTAATAATCCAAGTGAACTTCGCTCTAGACCGGCAAGCTCAAGGACGGAAAAAGCATTCAAATACTCTTCTAATGACTCAAGTAGCCGTCCTTGTGAAAAATACACGTTGCCTATTCCTTGTAGTGTTCGGGAAATTCCGAAGGCATCACCAACCTCTTGGAAAATGTCACCTGCCTGATGGAGCATTTCGAGTGCTTCATCAAATTGAACCAATTCACATAAAGCCCATCCTTTATTCCATAATGCGCGTCCCATGCCTGCCCGATAATTTACAAGAGCAGCCAGATTGTAGGATTCAATACTCAATTCAAGTGCTTCTCGTGAATGACCGTCATAAACTGCAGCCATCGCTTTCTCATTAAGGATGTCAATTTGAGAATGAGATGTAAAGTGAGAATCAATAAAATGCGTATCAGAAGTTATAATGGGTTCTTTAGACACAAAAAAAATCCCGAAAAAAAAACAATTATACTAGTATGAATTTCTCTAAAAACATGGGAGGGTTTGTCTCCATTTCTTTTTTGTAGGCGGATTGGCATAATCTCCATGCTTTTGTAAGCTCGGAGAATTGCTGATTTTCAGTGAGAGCTGTAAAAAGCAGTTCATAACCTTCTTCATAAACTTTATCAGTTTCGATTGCTTTTCTTGCGTAAACTATTGATTCGGATAGTTTCCCGTTTCTCAAGTAATAATTTCCGATTTTCATTGTAGTTTCCAAGAATAATTCTTTCATAGATTCTCGTTCGTAGCTTGCCCATTCTTCAAATGAGTCTTCTTTGAGAAATTCACCGTTATAAAGTGCAGTGGCTTGTACCAGCAAACCGACTTTATCATCCATATTTTTTTCTTTGTGAGAAGCAGCAATCAAACTCTTAAACTCTAAAAAATCAATCGAAGCGTCAGTCCCCAAATCCAACATATATGCTTTGTCCATGATTTTGATATAAGACGAAGGCGTATGTGGCTTTATATCCGGTTCGAGTGCCTTACGAATATACGAAACAGAGTTCCATAAAGTCGGGATTAGATTTTTACTGCCGGAATCTGCCCAGAGAAAGTCAATCAGCTCATCAATGGTTACAGATTTGCGGTGATTAATGAGTAAAATTTTGAAAATATCACGTGCTTTTTTGCGTTGCCAGTCGTCACCTTTTAACTCTCTGTTGCCAATTTTAACAGAAAAATACCCGAATGTTTGTACGGTAATCAAAGATAGAGTTTTGATTTTTTTAGTTGTATCGGGAGCTACGGTAGTAGCTAATATAAATCCTCTTTGATTTAGAGAATTGGTCTTGCTCAGAAAATCTCCTGAGAGTGAAGAATTAGCTGAGGCAATGAGCAGTTGGGCTTGTTCCTGTGTTTTCTTGATTTGAGCATCGAGCAGCAGCTTCTCAGCTTTTTTGCGTTGATCTTCTTTGGCAATAATTTTAGAAGTCAACATAAGTCGCTGTGTATATTTTTCTAGGGCGACGGTATCTCCCTTTTTGGTCGCACTAGATACTAATTGCCCAAGCGATGCTTGAAGAATCGTATGTGAATTGATACTTTCTGCAATTGAAAGTGCGTCTTCGGCGCAGTCAAATGCTGATTGATGGTCACCAAGTTTTTCATTGCAAGCTGCTATCAGGACGAGTGATTCTGCTTCACCTTCTTTAATGGAAGTGGCAATGAAGATACTTCTGCTTTTTTGAGCATATTCGAGTGCAGTAGAAATATCACCACTTTGTTCAAAAACAGAGGCAATATTATGAAGAGTGTATGCCTCCCCGGCGGGCTCGGCATACGTAGTATGAATTGACAATGCCCTCATGGCATAGTTAAGAGCCAGAGAATCATTTTTCATTTTACCATAAACGCAGCAAACGAAGTTGTAGAGCGGAGCAAGGAACCGTTCATTTTTGAGCTGCTCACCGACTGCTATTCCACGCATCATATAGTCGAGTGCACTGGTATAATTACCCAAGAAGTAATAGACTGCCCCAATGTTTGCAAGAACCCCGCTTTCGATGGTAAGATTTTTATTTGCAATTGCAATCGCCAATCCTTCATGCGAATAATTGAGAGAAGTCTCATAATCAGCAAGACGAAAATGCAATTCGCCCAGATTTTCCAAAGATTGGGCTATATCAAAGTTCGAATTATAATGACGGGCAAGCGTAAGCCGTTTTTGAGAATACTGAATTGCATTGAAAAAATCACCCAGCGAATGATATACTAGAACAATATTACCTAATATAGTTAACGATTGTTCTTGAAGTTCGGCTAGTTCTAGGACCGAAAAAGCATTTAGATACTCTTCTAATGCTTCATGAAGTCTTCCTATACCGTATTTCACCGTTGCAAGTCCTTGCAATGAACGGGCAATTTGGAGGGAATCGCCTATTTCTTGAAAAATATCGAGAGCTTGATAAAATACATCTACGGCTTCATCCATCCTAACTAATTTAAACAGCACCCTACCCTTAACACCCAGGGCATATCCAATACCTAATTTGTACTTATACTCCGATGCGAGAGTAATTACCTCTGAACATAATTGATATGCCTTATCCAATTGTCCGTCATGGAATAGGGTCTGTGCTTGTTGATTGAGATCATCAATTTGTGAATGGATAAGGAGTAGGGAATCGCTGGTAGTCATTAGACTTCTTCCAAAAGTCAAAGTTGAGAAAATTCTATGTTCAGATAGTGACTGATAAGTACGATGACGCAATTAATTTTGGGCATTGCTAAGTAAGTGCTGAGACAAAAAAATAATCGTCGCAATTAATACCCATAGTTTGGCAAGTAATTGAACAACGACGGGTTTAGTGTGACTTGAGCTTATTTGTTGAACTTTGCTTAGTCGAAGCATCTAGTGCTTGCCAATTTCCCAGTCGAATAATTTACTAAATTTAATGGTTCGGTTATTTTAGTCCTATCACTTACTTACTTACTTACATCAACCAACAAAAATTGTTTTTTCATCCACAAAGCAAATAGGATTTCCAAATGGGTCATTGGCATAAAACGAACGCTCTCCCCAAGGCATCGTTTTGATTGTTTCATCTACATATAAACAGTCTGAATTTTTTAATTTTTGATGAACATCTTCCAGTTTGCCGGTAGAGATATAGATATATTGATTCTCGTGGAAAGTCCATTCTTTTTTAATATCGTCTCCATCGGCAATCGGGTCGTAAATTGCTAAAATGGTTCCGCTCAAATCAAAGTAATGCCTTCCCGATGAAACTTTTTGACCGTTTTGTCCCAAAATAGAGGAATAAAATATAACTGCCTTATTGAGATCAGTGACGGGAAGTATAATTCGATACAACTTCATATAAGGGAATTGATTATTTGGAGTAAACTATCTTCTTCGTTGAAGATATACTTGCTTAATAAATGCCGAGAATATAAAAGCCACTCCTAAACCTTTTAGAAAATCATCTATAGATTCGGGAGTAATAAAAAAACGATGTGTAAAAAGAGAAAAACTCATACACAAACTTCCCAAAAGAAGTAATATTCTGGTTTGTTTTTTCATGGTTAATTCTTATAGTTAACTGATGTTACGCAACAATTAATGTATTGAGTTTCTTCCCTAGTCAAGTCAGGTGCTACACCTGACTTCAACAAAAATACCTTTTTACGGACTAAGTACGCAAGCAGAATTTATTTAATAAACGTATGCGCTATAATTGGTAAGTAATGAAAGTCAGGTGTAGCACCTGACTTAACTTTGCACGCCTACTCATGTGTAAATTTGTTGTTGATAAGGTTTAATCAATGTAATCTTGCATAACATCAGTAGTTAAGTACTGGGTCAAACTAATTGTATTAATCGTATAGCTGTCATTCTGAAGGAGTCCGCGGCTGAAGAATCTCCGCAATACACTGCAAAAAAAGACTTAAGTAGCAATATGGAGATTCTTCGTTACCGCTTAGAATGACAGGATTGAATGTATCAATTTAATCTGTCCCACTGCTTATAAATGCTGATAACAGTATGTTTTTTCAATTCATCAGTAGGACAAAAGCCGTTGTTCTCGAATTTGAGAGTTTAGTCGGGAACGAAGTTACAGCAAATCCCAGCTTTCTCAAAGTAAAATTTCATCTATATTACAAAAAAGCCGAATGAACATTGTTCTTCCGGCGATATGAATCTGCTGTTCCATTATGCAGTTATATTTTTCCATGATGGAAAATGATTTACATTCAATTAAAGAGATCATGGTAATATATGTTCAAGCAATTGCTACTTCACCCCTTACTTACCGGACAATGAAAAACTGACAGTGAAAGACAGTATGGAAAGATATTTGAGACGGGGAATACAGTAATACTCATTAAGGATTTGAAAGTAAATGGCACATCGTTAAATCCAAAACATGGAATGGTTATCAAGAAAATCCGATTGACCGACAATGAAGAAGTAATAGAATGCAAGGTTGACTGGATGAGTATTATCCTCTTAACTTGATTCTTGAAAAAGAAGTAACCGTTAGAAATTTCCGACCAACGCAAAAAAGGCGAACATATTAGTTCGCCTTTTTTGGGCAGAGCAAAACATTTTACAAATGCGTCAACTATTTCTTCCTGTAATGGAGTGCTACAACTCCGGAAGTAAAGGTTTTGCTTTCAACAAATGTAAGATTGATCCTTTTCTTGATATCTTTAAACATCGGAATGCCTTCTCCAAATATAACCGGATTAATGAACAACCAATAGTCATCAATCAAGTTATAGTTCATAAGAGAATACGAAGCTCTAGGGCTTCCAAAGATTACGATGTTCTTTCCTTTTTGTTTTTTTAACGTAGTGATTTCATCAGGTATATCCTTACTGAGGATTGTTACATTTTTCAAATCCATACCCTGCATTGAATTCGACAAAACAACCTTGGGTACTTGCTTATACCAACGTGAGTGCTCAATATCATGTTTTGTAGCATTTGGTTTATCAGCAGCAGTGGGCCAGTAATGTTCCATCATTTCAAATGTAACACGACCGTAGAGTCCCAAATCACATTCGTCAACAAGCCCTTCCGTATAGTCAAACATTTCGTCGTCTACATGAAACCAGTTCAACTCGCCATTTGGTCCGCCGACAAATCCGTCGAGGGATACGTGCATAAATAATACTAATTTTCTCATAAGTTTGATTCTAATAATTAATTATTCTATAAAGTTTTAGCTTTTAAACAAGTCTCTAAAGCATAATAATATATTTTTTTACTTTCACTTATCCGTATTTCATCGCATCCAAACCTACATACTTTCTTGAAATTCCTAATTGACCGATAGTGTATGCTTCATGGTGCATCAGAAATGATATAAAATCACCAAGAGTGTTGCCGGTCGGAACGCTATATGGCATTGTATTGTCCAATGTTTCTTCTGATAAATTTTTTAATGCGGGCTCGATTTTTTCTGAAATAGAATTCCAATCTTTTGTAAGTTCTTGCATTGAAGGATATTTTGTTTCTTTATCAATACCCTTTCCATTCTCAAAATAAACTGGGAACGGCTCTTGAACTCCCAAACCCAATGCATTTGCAAGCATATATCTTGTTGAGACAGTATGTCCGGTAAGCCATGCAATATGATTGGTATTTTTGTTCATTTGTATATGTGAATGGTCGTCATTAACACCGATGGTAACATTATTAAACAATCTGGTTTGAAGATTGAATTGATTGATAAGATGTTTGATTGAATTTGACATGATTTTACCTCGTTTGTGTTTTATTAGTGTACTTGAATTGTATTTTCAATTATAAATGAGAGTTAGCATTCTGCATCAATTTACAGTAATCTTACTTTCTATACCCTTCACTACCGTATGCTTCACCTCGTCCGGTTTGGCATAATTGACGCAGACTTTCCATATATCTTCCCCAACTGAAACAGCAGCTGGCATAAAAATCATCTTGCTCTGTCCATCCTGATTGTGAAAACCGTACACGGGTTTTACCTTCATTTTCATCTAAAGCAAATGTAAAAATATGACCTTCCCATCCATGTGATTCCGGTGCACCTTCCCATGTAACGTTTTCGTTAGGTTTGAGTTTGGTAACTTTCATATTAGGTCCCTGATGTTCACCGAAACCAAACTGTATGATACCATCTACATCAGGATTACCTGATGTTTTTGTTGTCCACCATTTAGATAGCCCTTCGATAGTCGAGATTGCTTCATATACTTTCTCGCGCGGAGCATTGATATGAAAAAGATGTTTGATTGAATAAGTCATTGATTCTACCTTCCGATTGTTAATAATAATGAAATAAATACTAAAACATTTTTTTTTGCAATTTGAATATCGAGGTGTAAAATACTTTTACCACGAGTTCTTTTGCAGAAATAATAAACATTGTAACTGCTGTTACGCAACAATTAATGTATTGAGTTTCTTCCCTAGTCAAGTCATGTACGCAAACAGAATTTATTTAATAAACGTATGCGCTTTAATTGGTAAGTAATGAAAGTCAGGTGTAGCACCTGACTTGACTTTGCTCGCCTACTCATGTGTAAATTTGTTGTTGATAAGATCTATTCAATATAATCTTGCGTAACATCAGTAAGTAACTTGATAAAATAAATAGTAATAATAGTATAGCAGTCATTCTGAGTTCCAGATAGTCGCCGAGCCGCCTAAAAATAATGCAATGACATAAAAAATAAGACAGTTTCCTTCTGTCATTCTGAAGGA
>CAZGNO010000032.1:0-39997 GCA_964527785.1 uncultured Chitinophagaceae bacterium | reverse complement strand
TGTAAATTTGTTGTTGATAAGGTCTAATCAATATAATCTTGCGTAACATCAGTAAATCAATAAATACTCTTTGAGTCTTTTCGAAAACTAAATTAATCTAAGTGTTTTTAAATTATGATAGCTGAACAAATTTATAAATGTATTTAGAATGTAAGATTACAAAATGATAACATAACTATCTATAAAGTTGAGTATTGAAACACAACAAAAAACTCTCAACCGATAAATCGGCTCAGTGTCAGTAAAGTAAAATTTCTAATTGTATTGATAATGAAAAGAATCGTTTATGTGTTTTAGACACATAATAATTTTCGTCTATTCATTAAAATAGAAATGAGTGATTTAGATTCTTATGAACATTACAGTGAATTAGTTCTTAGAAAGTTATGGGTTGAAAAGGCAATAATTGGTTTGCTTTCACGAAATTTGAATAATATTTTAGTGCAAATCAGGGGTAAGTCCTTGGTATTTCTTTGTTACAAGAATGAGTTTAAAAACCAAACACATTTGTTCCTTCTTCAATAACACAAATTTGATACTTTTATCACAGTCATTCACGAAATAAGTAGGGTCTGCTTGTATTATTAATTGTAATCATATTGAAATCTTCTATTCTTGATGTTGCTTTCTTAGATGTTTAGTGAAGCAGCTAGTTCGTGCAGTAAGAATACTTACCGTTTAAGTCCCATTACCATTCCATCTCCAACGGGAATCATACAAGATGTTAGCTCAGGGTGTTCGGCAACTGCTTTATTAAACTGTTGTATGCCTCGTATATTAAGCGGTTCGTACGTTGGCTCTTCATCTGCAACATATCCCCATGCCAGTGCATTATCTCCGGCAATTACTCCACCTGAACGCAAGAGCGGAAGTGTCTGCTCTAGGTATTTAGTATATTTTGGCTTGTCTGCATCAATAAATATAAAATCAAAACTGAAATCAGGTGTATACGATTGCAAAAAAGTTGCTGCATTGCCTTCGTGTACTTCAATTTTGTGGGAAACTCCTGCTTCTTCAGCTTTCTTACGTATAAAATCACAAAATTTGGCACTGAGTTCCAAACAAACAACTTTTCCATCCTCAGGGAGTGCACGTGCCATAGTAATTGCTGAATATCCGGCGAGCGAACCAATTTCCAAAACATATCTTGCATTCATTGTTCGCAAAAACAATTGTAAGAAGGCACCTTGTGCTCCGCCTATACAAATATCAGGAATATTATTTGCAGCGGCTTCAACACATAAATTCGCAAGAAAATCATCCTCACTTGAGAAATTATCCTCGATATAATGTGCTAGTTTATCGTTGAGAAATGTTGCTTTTACGGGCATAGAAATTTTCTAAAAAGGAGAAATTGTCATGATTTCTGAATGCAATTTACGGCAAATATCAGTGCTGACCAAGAAAGTAGAAAGATGGAGGCAGAAACAAGCAGGAGGATTCCGTAGTCGAATACTACTATTTATAATAACAAAGCACGTCTTATTTTTTGTGAACGCTTGAATAAACTAACAGGGCTTACAGGGCATTACAATTTCTAAGAAACAGGCAGCTTTTTGCATACATATATAGTACCTAAAAAGAGTTACGAAGGTGTGATGCGGTCAAGTATGTCTAAAAAAAATAGCATATAACCGGCATTAAGATTAGGTGTGAAAGTGCATAAAGTATGCTAAAAATTAAAAACTCTCCCGGATTGCTCTGAGAGAGTTTTACTTTAACATAACATAATAATATTACCGTTGAATTTGGAAAGCAAGTGCGGATTTTTGTCCGCCGGCATTGAAATTAACAAAATATGTTCCGCTCGAAAGCGTATCACAGTTCCACTCAAGATGCTGCTGACCTGAAGAAACTTCACCTTCGAAAAGTGTTGAAATAATACGCCCGTTTACATCTGATACTGTTATGATTACTGAGGAAGGTTTAACTACATTATAGCTAAGCATTGCTGATGATGATACAGGGTTAGGCAATATATCAAGATTAACTTGCTTTGTAAATTCTTCAGCAACTCCACTGGCAGTGCCGCGTTTCTGCACTTGAATTCGTTGTGCGGTTTTCACTCCGTTTACTTCAGTCGAGGCGGTTACCTCTACTACGCTTCCGGGTAGTATGTCTTCTAATGTAATAGACTTACCGTCAATATCAATAATTGCTGTCGAACTGTCAATTGCATAGTCTTGGTTGCCGATACGAGCAGTTGTTCCGCTTGCCGAACGGAATACTGCTCTTAAAAACACAACCTGACGTTGCATGACGTAGGTCGCGGTAATATCCGAGCCGGAATTCCATTCACCTTCTACGATGACTGATGCATTTTGCTTTAGGTCGTTAAAGGTTATTGTTGCTCCTCGTTCATCGGTAAATTCTGTACTACCGTTTACTTTGAAACGCAAGCCCGACGAAATAAATCCATCAGAAAGCAATGTATCAATTCGTCCCATTTGTTGTACAGGAACATTAGTTTCATCACTTCGTTCTATCCAAATTGCTTTCACAGAACGATCAGGAAGGAAATAATACATTACACGAATAAAATCACCAACCTTCAAATCATCAGCCGATTGGATATTTGAGTATTTTGTTTCGTCAGTAAGTGCTAGTCGTAACGAGCCGATTGAAATACTTTGGTCGTCTTTTGCTGTAATTGGTCCTGATGCATCATATTCTAAGAATGCATCATTTATTATGCGAATAGTTTGTGCAATATTTCTGCCGTCGTCGAGCGTACTTCCTGCTACAAAAGCAAAATACTTCGGTTTTATATCATCTAAGCCGATTTTGGTGTCGTTTTTATCTACAATAAGAGTTTGTGTAGTTGTTTCAATCGGGATTCCGCTAATGACAAGTGTTCCACCTCCAAAATTAACCGAATCCACGACACCTCCATATTCAAATTTTGTTTCGCTTATCTCGTCCGAAACTTTTATCTCCAGAGCAATGAACTGACCATCTTTAAATATTCGTTGTGCAAGTATTTGTACATAGTTTCCTTCTCTAATTGAACTTACAGAGGACGGTGTTTCTAGTATTCCCTTAAAAACTTGGGTCCCATTATTTGTAGTTATCTTAAATCCACGAACAATCAAAGTACTGTCATGTTTTTCTTCAACAGTTCCTCGCAAAATGAATTTGAAGTCTGCTTTTTCAATAACTATAATTCCGAGGCGATAGAACAAATTAGGATCTGAAAAATCAGGTTTAATTGAATACATTGCACAAAAAGAACCGGGTGTAATATCAGTAAGTGATGCTTCGTTGCCATCGGAAGTAAATACTTTGGTTCGAGAAATAATCGGGAATTTGAAATCCTCTATATAGACATAATCGTCATCAATTTCCTCGACAAGTTCAAGACCTAAAAATTGACCTATATATACGCTATCTACTCGAAACGATTTATCAGCCAATTTTGTAGCTTTGGCAGATACATATAAATCTACCAGCAGTGCTGATTGGGGTAATGAACGTTCTTTACCGAGAGTAATTCGTATATCTGCCGGAAGATTAAGTTTCTTGTCACCAATTGTAATCGTCATCGAATCTTTACTGACTGCAGTAAGGTAATCTGTGAATGTATAGGTATAACCGGTACCGTCTGAAATAATCTCTACAACATCTGCGTGTAACCCTGAAGTACCGCGTGTCCCGGTAGCTCTTACGACCATTCCAAGTTCGAGAGCAGCAAAAGTAACAGGTTGTCCGTCTTTTATAAACTTAGTATCTAATGATGAAATTCCTACACGCAAAGTATCATCAAGTCCAAGAACATACGACTCTAACTCGGTAATAACGCCTTCACGAGTAATGATAATATTATCCGTTTCTATTTGGGTCAGTTTTACGAGCGTGTTTATTTCGTCGCCTGTAGTAAGGTCAAACTCTTGGTCAAACACAGCATTAACAATCATTCCCTCTTTGAAGTCGTTTTCGGTGATTGCGTTTCCCTCAACATCAAAATATTGGGTAGAATCATTTGCAAATGTTTCAACAAGATTAACAATAAAAAGGCGACCAATGATTAAATCCATAACCCCGGTCGTTTGGTATCGAATAGCTGATTCTTGTGCATGAAGGGAAATGGTAAGAGCGAGAAAAAGTACTGATGCAGTAAGCAGGCGTGAGAACATTCGTGGCAATTTCATGATATGGAACTCCAATGTATTCAATATAATTGTAATAATATGGACAAAATTACGGATAAATTTAGTGTTGTAATACAAGTTCGGACATACACAAAAAATTTAACAATTTATTGTGATTTTATAGGTTGTTATAGAAATTGTAAAAAAAGATTGGTAAACAATAAGATTATTGTGTTTTTCTGACAATTTTTGTGATTTCAGCAAAAGCAGAAATCTACCTTAAGCCCAATTTAACAAGAGGGAGTCAATATAAGTTGATGAAATAACAGAAATCTACGTCACCACCTTGTTAAAGGGAAACGATGGGATTTGTGTATACTACCACAAAAATCATCAGAGAATCGTTATTGTTTGCCGGCAGTAAGTGCCGGTTGAGAATAAATCGTCATATTATTTCTGTCAACCTGAATGATTGTAAAGAAGCTCCGTTTGCTGCTTAAGTACAGCTCTTGTATTGTACTACTGAGATTCTTACGTCAAGAATGAATTCAGAATGATACTAATTGATTGGTACGTTTTATTTTGTCGCGGCATATGTTTTCAGCAATGTAATCAATAGATAAAACCACTATACAACTTCATAACATTGTAGTGCAACGTAAGTAAAACTACAATGGTATATTCGTATCCGAAATATAGTGTAAATTCATTTTTTCAATTTGAGGAGAAAATATATGTTTCGGTTACTGACTCTTTTTGTAATTCTGTTGTATTGTGTGCTTCTTGATGGTTTAACCGCATTTAGCCAACACGCTATTCCGTCATTTTCTCACGAAATTGAAGTTGAAATACCGACTACAGACGATCAAAATGTAGTGACCTACACGCGTTCTTTTGCAAAAAAAGAACACCAAGTGATGAATTTCGACGCTAAGCTCAAGCCGTTCTATCATGGAGTTGCTTCGGGGGATCCTCTTACTGATCGTGTTATACTATGGACACGAGTTACACCGGAAACAGATGGGAATATCCTTGTAAAATGGAAAATTGCTACCGATACATCGTTATTAAACGTAGTGCTTTCGGGTTCTGTAACTACAGACGTATCAAAAGATTATACAGTTAAGATTGATGCAATCGGCTTGCTGCCCGGTACTACTTATTATTATGGATTTGAAGCACTTGGCAAAAACTCACTCAGAGGAAGAACCCGAACAGCCCCTAAAGAAGGTATTGAACATCTGCGGTTCGCTGTTGTCTCTTGTTCTAATTATCAACAAGGTTTTTTTAATGCTTACGGACGCATTGGTGAGCGTAAGGACTTGGATGCTGTCATACATTTGGGTGACTATATATATGAATATGAAGACGGGGGATATGGCTATTCCAAAGAAGTTAATCGTGGACATGAACCGAAAAATGAAGCTATTTCACTTACAGATTATCGAATTCGCCATGCATTCTACAAACTTGATCCCGATTTACGCAAGGCGCACCAACAGCATCCCTTTATTCCTATTTGGGATGACCATGAAACTGCAAATGATTCATATAAAGACGGTGCGGGAAATCATGACAGCACAAAAGAAGGAAATTGGCAAGACAGAAAGTACTCTGCCGAACAGGCATATTTTGAATGGATGCCGATTCGCCCTCAAAGCACTACAAATAAAATTTACCGAACAATTTCTTATGGTAATCTTGTTGATTTAATACTTGTTGATACCAGATTAGAGGGACGTGAGAAACAGCTCGGAGTTAAAGATACAGCCAATAAGGGAGCAATTGATACAGCTATATGGAAAAGTCCAAACCGTACTATACTTGGATCTGAGCAACGGTCTTGGCTTCTCAATCAATTACAGCAATCAACTGCAAAATGGAAAATCATCGCCAACCAAGTAATGATGATGCAAGTAGAAGCGCAAGCATTAGGATTTGCAACCAATTTGGATGCTTGGGACGGTTACCCGGCGGAGAGAGAGAAACTATATAACCATATCAAGAATATCGGGGTCAATAATGTTGTTGTGCTGACGGGGGATATTCACTGTTCATGGGTATCAGATTTGACGTTTAATCCATTCGATACAACAAAATATTCTCCACTCACCGGTAACGGTTCAGTAGCAGTAGAATTTGTAACACCAAGCATATCATCAGCTAATATTGATGAACTTCTCAAAGTACAAGGTCAAACACCGTTTATCCAGCAAGCTCAAGGAATAATTAAAATACTGAATCCACACATAAAAGACATAGAACTCTCAAGTCACGGGTATTTTATTCTGGATGTAGTGCCGGAAAAAACACAAGCCGATTACTATTTTGTGGATTCAATTACTGTTCCCGTAAAAACAGAATCATTTTGGAAAGGGTTCTATTCTGCAGATAAAACTCCAAGGATAATTGCAGCTTCAACTCCAATGCCTTCAAAACAAAATGCCCCTGATCTTGCACCTGAATTTATACAAGAAAGTACAACTGATGTGAAAGAAGTTGTGCAAGCAGGAGAAGATAACTCGCTTTTGGTTCTTGGAATTTACCCGAACCCTTTAACGACTTATATGAATATCGGATATGTTCTCAAAGCGCGTGAAACAATTTCAGTGAGGATTTATGATGAACTTGGTAATCAAGTTCATGCTGCTTTAGGTAATGAACAAGATGCGGGTACATATTCACTACTAGTCAACACTAAAAACATTGCCAATGGCAGGTATTATTGCAGGTTTGTTACAACAACCGGGTCAACGACAAGGAATTTCGTTGTTCACAAGTAATAGTAAATCATAATCGAGGGGCTTAGTATGACAATCTTTGTATCATACTAAGCCCCTCAATATTTTATATACTTCTGCTGTATATCACCAGTTTCAGACTAACTCGTAATTCCTGAGCAAATCAGTTTTTAGGAAACTACTTCTTTACGATAAGTCGTTGTGCAATCCGTTCGTCCTTGTCGGTAATCATTGAAAGTAAATCAGAATTAGAATATCTATTAGGTAGACTTGTTGTAAGTACTTGATGACTATATAGTATGCTAAAATTCCATCGCAAGCAATAGTCTTAGTTCTTACCGGTTATTTATAGAGTTATCCAACAGATATATGACATAGAAAGTTTTTTTACAACTTCTAGATCTTCCAAACCAATTGCTTATTACTTTTGAGAGAATCTTAAACATTTAAAACTTATTCTCTTACAACCCACTGCTTATTTGCAGTAAACTGATTACCAAAAGAATTCTTGACAGTTATCGAAATATCAAGATTATGATTCCAGTTCACTTCGGGAGGAAAATAGCAAATTGTCTGTGCGATGATTGAGCCGTTGTTTTTACGGACAAGACCGGTTTCAGTGGGTGAGAACTTAATTTTTTTTCCTGATATATCTGTAGCTACAAGCTCAATTGTACAGAGTTTTGGCGGTAGATAGTCAGAAAATTCAATCGTAAGTGCGGGAGTATTTCCTAACGTTCTATAGAACTCCGCTCCTTTAAATTCCGGTTGGTCATCGAGAGAAACGTGCTGAATCTCAGTACTGTTTTTGAGATGATCTTCATGAACTGAGCTGAGGGTAATTGTTTGTGAAATTCGCTGGCGATTTTTGTCCTGAACAAACCAAGGGATTTCCTTCATCGTCTGGCTTTTTACACTCACAACACCGTCCCCGCTTTCAAACAGTGATTCGACACCGAAACCCAGTACACCCAAAACACGCCGCAGTAATTCCTGAACGGCAGTTTTGTTGAATTCGGTTGTTTCCTTGAGTAATTGAACATCACCAACTACACTGACATATTCAACATCAAGAGGATGGGGTGTATTACCCAATTTATTCAGATACATTCCACCATCCTGAGGGCGACGCAGGTCACGCACGGCAGATGCGTCGAACGGTACATCTGTTTCAGCGGCTTTAACAGCTGAAAGGGATTGCTCCAATAAAAACTTGGAAGCAAAATTCGGATCTGATTTTAAAGCATTTGTTATGGAAGTTTTCCAATTGTATGCCTTTGCAAATGCAGAACCTTGATGGGGTGTTCCGATAGTAATGAGCCGCTGAACTTTGTGGTCATTGAGGTGGTGTGTTAAATAGCTTCTGCTTGCCAAGCCGCCCATGCTGTAGCCGATGAGAATAACTTTCTCCGCGTTCGTCCGTTTCAAGACTAATGAAATATACTGTTCCAATTCCAAACGCCAGGCTTCGATGGAATCAACAGGATTGCTGAACGACACTGTGAAAAAATCAGCGGGAGGATTTTGTGAATTATCAGTTTTTAATGACTGTCCATGCTCGAGGATACAGCGACCGTTCTTTTTTTTGAGAACACCTCCGAACTGCAAGCCAAGTTCTTTTTCGTAATATTTAACAGCATAAGAATCCCATACCGAAGACTTTTGTCCAAGACCGTGTACTAATACTATCGGGTAGGGGATATGAGTGGTAACTACAGGTGATATTGGTGTGAGTGTTGGTAGATGACTTAAAGATGGAACTGTCGAGCAATTCGAGAAAAAAAGTCCAAAGCAGAGTAGGGCTATTGTAGAGATACCAGAAAATGGTTTCATTCCAATTGAAAGGTAATAAATTTACTATATGGATTAGTTTTGATTCACAACTTTTTCGATACACTCCAAAACTTCACGTGCAGCTGACACAATATTTGTCCCGGGACCGAATACAGCCGAAACACCGGTGTCAAAAAGGAACTCGTAGTCTTTCGGTGGAATTACTCCGCCAGCAATAATAATAATATCGTCTGCACCTTGACCATGTAATTCTTCAATCAACAATGGAATAAGAGTCTTGTGTCCAGCCGCTTGGCTTGATACACCGATAACATGAACATCACTTTCAATTGCTTGCCGTGCAGCTTCTTGAGGCGTTTGGAATAGGGGACCTATATCCACATCAAAACCAATATCGGCAAACCCAGTAGCAATAACGTGAGCACCCCGGTCGTGCCCGTCCTGCCCTAATTTGGCTATGTAAATTCGCGGTCTTCTTCCGTTTCGTTCGGCGAATTGTTCTACCTCAAGTTGAAGAGCGGCAAAATCTGCATTATGGTCGTTAGCGGCTGCATACACTCCGCTGATAGAGGAATGATGTGCTTCGTAACGGGTAAATACTTCTGCAAGGGCATCGGAAATCTCACCGACAGAACCCCTCAGACGTGCTGCTTCAATAGCCATCTCCAATAGATTCCCGTTGCCTGTCTTGGCAATTTCCTTAAGATGATCAAGTGCGTCACGTAGTTTATCATTATCGCGTTCTGTGCGTATTTTAGTAAGCCGTTCAATTTGACTAGCTCTTACAGTTGTATTGTCAATATCAAGTACATCAACCATATCAATTGTATCAGGTTTGTATTTGTTTACTCCAACAATCACCTCTTGCCCTTGGTCAATTGCCGCCTGTTTTTTTGCGGCTGATTCTTCAATTTTCATTTTGGGAATCTGAGCTTGGATAGCTTTTGTCATTCCGCCGATTGACTCCACCTCATCCATGAGTTTACGGGCTTCTTCTACAAGTGAATGGGTGAGCGACTCAATATAATACGAACCACCGAGCGGGTCGGCTACTTTGGTAATATGAGTTTCCTCTGCAAGAATAATCTGGGTGTTTCGGGCTATACGTGCCGAAAAATCAGTCGGAAGTCCGAGTGCTTCATCGAATGAATTTGTGTGGAGCGATTGTGTGCCGCCGAGAGTTGCCGCGAGTGCCTCGATTGTTGTACGGATAATATTATTATACGGGTCTTGTGCTGCGAGCGACCAGCCGGATGTTTGGCAATGTGTTCTAAGCGCGAACGAAATTTGTTTTTTGGGATTAAACTGCTTCATCGTTTCTGCCCATAGTATTCTCCCTGCGCGGAGTTTGGCAATTTCCATGAAGAAGTTCATCCCGATTCCCCAAAAGAACGAAAGGCGTGGAGCAAAGTCGTCTATCGCCAAACCTTTCGAGAGGGCTGCGCGAACATACTCCAAGCCGTCGGATATAGTATAAGCAAGCTCCTGAACCGCATTGCCGCCTGCTTCGTGAATGTGATAACCGCTGATGCTGATTGAATTGAATTTAGGCATATTCTTGCTTGTAAATTCAATAATATCAGCTACAATTTTCATCGAAGGTGCAGGCGGATAGATATACGTATTACGCACCATGAATTCTTTTAGAATATCATTTTGAATCGTACCGGAAAGTTTGTCCAAAGGAACGTTTTGCTCTTCGCCTGCAACGATATACATTGCAAGAATAGGAATTACTGCGCCGTTCATCGTCATCGAAACGGACATTTCATTCAGCGGGATTTGGTCGAAGAGGATTTTCATATCCTCGACCGTATCAATAGCAACTCCTGCTTTGCCAACATCACCTACAACTCTCGGATGGTCAGAATCATACCCGCGATGAGTAGCCAAATCAAATGCTACAGACAGTCCTTTCTGTCCGGCAGCCAGATTGCGGCGGTAGAACGCATTGGATTCTTCAGCAGTGGAAAACCCTGCATATTGGCGGATAGTCCAAGCACGGTTTGTGTACATTGTGGCGTATGGTCCGCGTACAAAAGGGAATAGTCCGGGGAACGACTCTTCATAATTTATCTTCTCTAAATCTTCGGCAGAGTAGAGCGGATGAACAGGAATCCCTTCGGGTGAATTCCATGTGAGGGAATCAACCGTTTTGGTTTTGAGTTCTTTATTTGCTTGGGCTAGCCATTCGGAGCGTGTTGTCATATTAGTTTCCCGTTGAGATATTTTATGTTTACTCAATAACCACTGCCACCCCGGTCGCCAGCGACTCCTCAGCCGCAAACGTAGCAAGCGTCACCCCGCGAATTTGTTCATAAGAAATCGGCATTGGTTTCCCGCCTTTAATCGCTTCGAGAGTTGCAGCTACTTCCTCTTTCTGTCCTTTCGAGCCGTCGAAACTTAGAGTCTTGGTTTTCTTGCCGAGTGTGAGTTCTACGGTCTTAAAGTTATTCATCACCGCGACTTTATTTTCACAGAACACCTGGCAAAATTCTTTGGCAACTGCCGGGTCACCGTTAGCGAAATATTCCAATACTCCCACCGAGCCGTCGGCGAATTTAATGGTGATAACCACATTGTCGTGGTGTACCATCTCGCGGTTAGGGCTGGAAAGTGCTTCGGCATAGACACGTACCGGTACTGACCCTGTAAGATATGCCATTGTGTCAATAAAATGGCATCCTTCGCCTATGATTCGTCCGCCTTGAGTCGGGTCTTGAATCCAGCTTGTCTTGGGAATAAATCCTGCATTAACGCGGTAGGTGATAGCCATCGGTTCACTACGGTCATTATAAAATTTCTTGATAGCACGGAAACTTTCAGAGAATCTGCGGTTAAAGCCGACCATGACATGCCCGTTGTTCATTTGAACAGCTTTATCAATGCGGGAAAGTTGTTCGCGGTCTATGCAAAGCGGTTTTTCAACAAAGATTGGTTTACCCGCCGTAATAGCCGTCTCAACGTATCTAGCATGGGAATCATGGCGCGATGCACAGAAAATTGCATTAACATCAGGATTGTTGATGATTTCCATAGAATCGGTCGAGCAAACGCGGAAGCCATACTTTTGTGCAGCTGATTTTGCATTGACCGGTGTTCCGGTAGAAACTCCGATAAAATCAACTTTAGCTGCCTTGAGCGGGGGCATTAACATAGATTCAGCGAAACTGCCCAAGCCCACAAACCCGATTCCAATAGATGATTTCTTAGCATGGGATAAAACTGTAACGGTGCGGTTTCCCGCTTCCTTGCGTTCAGGATATTCAAGGAGAATACCCAGATACGGCTCTTGTTTTTTACCGGTAATTAAATCATAAGCGTCAGTCGCTTGTTTCACCGGAAAGCTATGGGTTGTCATTGATTTTACATCAACCATACCCGCAGCTATCAAATCCAGAAACGCACCCATATTGCGGTTCTCCGTCCAGCGGACATAGCCGGCTGGGTAGTCGTTCCCACCCTCTTCGTATGAAGGGTCATAGCGACCGGGACCGTAACTGCACGAGATTTTCAGTTCAAGTTCTTTTTCGTAAAAAGGGGAGCGGGGTACATTCATCGGGACAGCTCCAACAATTACAATCGGGCTTTTCTTACGGGCTACATCGAGCGAGAGAAGTATCGGCTCGTCGGAGCTTGTGCTTGCGGTGATAATAACTGCATCGGTACCGAGTCCGCGGGTAAATGCTTTAATACTTGCAGCCGAATCGCGGCTACTCGGAAACGTAGCATCGCAGCCATATTGTTTAGCCATTGCAAATATGCTCTCGTTAATATCAAGTCCGATAACACGGCAACCGGATGCTTTGAGAAACTGCACGGTCAGTTGTCCTAACAGTCCAAGCCCTATAACAGCAACAGTTTCGCCGAGACGAAGGTCAGCTTGTCTGACCCCTTGCAAGGCAATTGCACCGAGCGTTGTATAGGCAGCTTCGGCAAAAGAAACATTATCGGGAATTTTGGTAGTGAGGTTTTTGGGGACAGAAATAATCTCGGCATGATTGGCAAACTGCGCTCCGGCACACGCTACACGGTCGCCAACCGAGAATTCTTCGCAGCGGGATTCAATAACAATTCCGGCTGCACTATAGCCGAGAGTTTTATAGGATTCAAGTTTCGATTTTACACGCTCATAAGTAGCAAACAGCCCGTCTTTTTTTACATTCTCTATAACTTGTTTTACGGCTTCGGGTTGAGCACGAGCGCGGTCAATAAGTGAGGACTGTGCCGAAGCAACGGAAGTACGTTCCGTACCTGCGCTTATGAGTGTATTAACGGTTCTTACAAGAACACCCCCCGCACGACAGGCAGGAGCAGGGAGTTCTTCAACGAGCATTTCACCGGTTTTTTGAAATTGAACTACTTGGAGCATTGTGACTTATGATAATGAATTGAAATTTGGAAGGAAAATCAAAGAATTGACTGCAAAAATAGGGAAAATTCAGGGAAGAAAAGGATTGATTGCCGTAATGCCGATACAAAAAAAGCGAACCTGAACTGTTCGCTTTACTTAATTATATGAATAGTATTGAGATAATAGTGGAAAAGTATCGTAAAAGATATAGTGTTTCTGTACGAATACGTTCATCCTTCCCAAACATGAAATTGAAAACCATACGGGTCTTCTACCATATAGCTTTTTTCTAAGTGCGTCCTTTGCAGTTTACATCCCGAATTTTCAAGTGTGTTTTTTACAGTTTCAATATCCTCTGTGGTAAATTCCAGGAATGTGCAGCCATCACCAGAATCCTCAACATAGAAGTTAATGTCACCGCATCGAAGATGACTTTCCTTTGTACCCTTTTTAACAAGCTCAAATCCCAGTACAGAAGTATAGAAATGTACTGCTTCTTCATAATTTTTTACTTGAAAGGCGATATGCGGACTGAATTTTAACATGACTACACTTTCGGATTGTTCAGTATATTGTAAATATCAGGTTTTAATGTGCTTTTTGATTGTCGGGCATTTCAATTATTCCGAATATATTGCCAAAGGGGTCAATTACAGTAGCAACAAGGATTCCTCCTCCTACATCTTGAATATCTTCACGGAGAGAAGCACCATTATCCAAGAGATGTTTAAGAGCGGTGTGGGAATCTGTTACATCCCAATAAACGATAACGCCCGACGGGGGATTTGAGGGTGCAGGAGCATCCGGAATCAAGCCAAGTTCATACCCACCGATATTAAACCCAACATAAAACGGCTCGTCAAAATACGGTGCGACACCCATAATTTTAGTGTACCATAATTTGGTTGCTTCAATATCGGGAGCATAATAAATTGCAGTTCTTAAACCCTTGAACATATTGATTTTCTATTGTTGAATGTTAAATATCAGTTTTTATACTTACTGGGAATAGCTTTAGCCAAATTGAAATACTCTATGCAAAATTATGAAATTTCGGGTTATTTCTTTTTAACTGCATCGTTGAATAATGTCATAACGGTTTCTTCCTGATATTCCCAACAATATTTCTTTGTAGCTATCGGCTTTACCCGGTGAAATTTCTCCTGAAACTTTGGTGACAGAGTTTCTTTGATTGCGTCAGCAATTTCTTCCGGAGTTGCGCTGCTCTGACGAATCACCCCAATCGGAAATTCGGCAATAACCCTCGCAATAGCTTCCAAATTACTCACAACAGAAGGGATTCCTGCCATACAGTATTCAAATAATTTATTAGGTAATGCAAAACTGTAGCTAAGCGAAATCGGCTCGATAAAGCACATACCCACATCAGCCGACGCAGTCCACATAGGAAGTTCGTCATACGGTACTTTCCCACAAAACACAACTCTGCTACTTACTCCTACTTGTTCGGCATGCAGCTTGACTTGTTCCGAAAAATCACCGTCACCTACTAAACACAATACACATTCAGGGAGGAATTCCAATGCAGAAACGGATTTCATAATTCCACGTCCGTGAGCAATCATACCTTGATAGAGGATGATTTTTTTCGATGAATCAATTGAAAATTTCTCACGCATGATATTTGTTTTATAAGAATTATAAAACGGCGGTACATTCATTACTACCGCAGGTCTGGTGACAGGCAGAATTTCTGCAAGATAACCAGAATCCAAATCACCGGAAGTAAATATTGAGGCAGCTTTTGGGGCATAATACCGTTCTATTGCAGAAATGACGTTTTGCTTTTTCGGGCTTTCGGCAAGCGAACCCAGTGCTGAAAAAATTTCACGGGAATCATAAATTACTTTGCCCTTATGCCGTTTTGCCAGGAAAAAAGCGGATGGCAATGAAAATACATCCTCAGCCCAATACGTCCGCGCTTTTGCGATTTTGCGCAATTTGTAAATTGCTCGCAGGAAGTCTATCCAACGTAATGCTAATTTCTGTTTTACAGGCGGGATAAGTACCGGATAGAAATCAAGTCCTTCCTGCTCCAACAGTCTGCGCTCAGCTTCGGTTCCGACGCCAAGCAGGAGAACCGATTTTCCCCGCCCGACTAGGGTTCGAGCCATGTTGAGGGTACGGGCATCATGAGCAATACTTTGGAGCAGAATGAAACAAGCATCATAAAGCATAGAATAAAATTCTTTCAACTGAAAATTGCTGCGGAAGATGGCAATACATTGCCAATGTTTTGATAAGTTTGTACTGCAAAAATACACCAAACTTAATAATCATAACGGTGGTTTCTTTTTTGAAGAAGCCATTAAAAATATCTTGGATTTTTCACGTATATACTAAACTAATGAGTACTATCCATGCCGAAAATATAGTGAAGCAATATGGGCAGCGAACTGTTGTCAAAGGAGTAACCGTTTCTGTTTCGGAGGGTGAAGTGGTGGGCTTGCTCGGACCGAACGGCGCGGGTAAAACCACATCATTCTATATGATTACGGGCATGGTAAAGCCGACCAGCGGACGTATCCTCCTGGACTCTGTGGATATAACCCCTAAAGCCATGTATAAACGGGCACGCTTGGGAATGAGCTATCTGCCTCAGGAAACATCTATTTTCCGCAAACTTTCTGTCGAAGATAATATCATGGCGATTCTCCAGCTTCAGCCATTCAACCGTAAACAGCGGAAAGAAAAAATGGAGCAGTTATTGGAAGATTATCGAATTACACACATTCGTAAAAGTATGGGCTATATGCTGTCGGGAGGTGAACGGCGAAGATGTGAAATTGCCCGCGCACTCGCATCCAACCCTAAATTTATTTTGCTTGATGAGCCGTTTGCAGGGATTGACCCGATTACAGTCGAGGAAATTATGGTACTGGTTAGACGGCTTAAAGACAAGGGAATAGGTGTATTGATAACCGACCATAATGTTCATGAAACACTTTCAATTACTGACCGTGCTTATATTCTCATTGACGGAACGATATTTTACTCGGGTTCGACCGAAGACATTGCTTCCAATGAAGAGGTGCGTAAACGGTACTTGGGCGAAACTTTCAAACTTGAAAGATACGAATGATTCAGGAGCAATATCAATTTAAGCAGGGGAACTACTCACCGTTTGCCCTCTCTGTAAAGAATGTTGAAAAGAGTTTCTCTGTCGGGAGAACAATTTTTTCGGGTGTTAATCTGGAAATAACAAATGGTGAAATAATAGGAATAACCGGTGAAAACGGCGCAGGGAAATCCACGCTTGTGCGGATACTTTGCGGTGTTCTTTCACCATCAAAGGGGGAAATATCCCTAACTGTTAATACCAAAAAAATTGAACGTCAGGAGTTTCATTCATCAATCGGATTCGTATCACCATATCTGAATCTTTATGAAGAATTTACAGCTTGGGAACACTTGGAGCTTTCTTCCAAACTTCGCGGCATAAAATTTGAGGAGGATTTCTGTGCTCATCTTTTGGAACATTTTACTCTTTTGAAGCGACGCAATGACATTATCAGTTCGTTCTCATCCGGTATGAAGCAGCGACTGAAATATGTACTTGCCTTGCAACATAGACCTCCGATTGTCATTTTTGACGAGCCGTCGGCGAATATTGATTCGTTGGGGGCAAAAGCGGTTTTCAGTATAGTAGAGCGGCAGGTTGGCAATGGCGGGGGAGTAATACTTGCAACAAATGAGGAGCGTGAAAGTTCAATGTGCAACCGCACAGTTTTCCTCAAAAAATCATGGTAGCATTAATGAAATCTTTGTTTACTCTTACTTCGGTACTGTTTGTATTTTTTATTATTTCCTCTTGTGCCGAACCTGCTAAACTAAGCAACAAAACTCCGGCAGTCACAAGCTCCCCGAATGAAGGGAATTATGCCAAATATCTCTCGTCCCTCAAGTTCCCTGATAAACTTTCATTCTGCGGGGAAAGGGTTCCTCTGGAAATTCCAGAAGTACGTGAACGCGCTGAGCGGGAATTCTATTTGAATTTACAATCACCCGGGCAGTTGATTCTCTATATAAAGCGTTCAGGGCGGTATTTCCCGATGTTTGAAAGAATGCTCAAAGAAGAAAATGCGCCTGACGATTTAAAATTTCTGGCTGTTGCAGAGAGTGCGTTATTCATGGCTCGCTCAACGAAAGATGCTGTAGGGATGTGGCAGTTTATTCCCGCTACCGGCAAACGGATGGGACTGCAAATTGATGATTTTGTGGACGAACGCAGAAACCCCGAGAAAAGCACCAGGGCAGCAATCGAATATTTGAGAAATGGATTCGTAAAACGCAAAAGTTGGACCCTTGCTGCAGCTGGGTACAATATGGGACACGAAAATGTAAATGATAATCTGGAATTTCAAGATAAAAACAGCTTTTATGATTTGTATCTGAATGAAGAAACCTCGCGTTATATTCTTCGAATCGCCGTAATAAAAGAAATTCTGGAACACGCTGAATACTATGGCATTACGATTGACCAAAAAGATGTCTATCAGCCGGATAATGTAAATATCATTGAATGGAGTGATGCTATACCTGACCTATCATCATGGGCAGAGAAGCACGGGACAACCTACAAGGATGTGAAGATTCTTAATCCGTGGATTCTAAAACGTAATCTTCCGGCACCGAAGGGAATGGCATATCGGATTGCAGTACCGAAGTGAAGGGGGGGCGTAGGGATGTACGATTTCCAAGCTCCATATGAGCACCATAGTAATTGAAACCTCAAACCACTCACATTTTTAAGCTCCGTCAGGAGTGATATATTCTAATATCGCTCCTGACGGAGGGTATTATTCTTAAGCTCCGTTAGGAGCGTACTGTTTGTAGAATCGTGTCAATAAATTTATGTAGCTCCATCGGAGCGACCTGTCTAAACAATTAGTACAAGTCGCTCCGATGGAGCTTTTCATTTATAGGCGTTGTTTTCTACAAACAGTGCGCCCCGACGGGGCTGTAGAATGGCGGTTCATGATTTATATTCTCGCTAAGAGCATCTGGCTTGACCTGAATGCACCCTATGTATTTGGATTTATAGCGGATTGTTAGAGTAAGCGAACAGTTAGTCTCAAAACTATAGTCTCATAACCTTATATGTGTAGTTATGAGACTAGGTTTTGAGACTAAGTACTTTCAATGAATCCGAAGGATTCATATGTTTATAGCACTGTTAATACAACGCATGATACGACCCCTACAGGGTCGCACGTTTTTACGGGTACACAATCTATTAATATTTAATCCCTATCGGGATTATGAAGAATTTGGTACTGTGCACTCACCCTATTTCATCCCAGCAATCCACGCATTAATATTATCCTCCAAAATCGCAAGTGGTATCGCACCATTTTCCAAAACCGCATCATGGAATTTTTTGATGTCAAACTTAGCACCAAGTTCTGTTTCTGCTTTTTTGCGGAGGGATTTAATCTTTAGTTCGCCGATTTTGTAGGCAAGTGCCTGTCCTGCCCAAACGATGTATCTATCCACTTCACTGCGTGTATCCAGTTCGGAATTAGAAGCATGGCTCATCATAAATTGCACTCCTTGTTCACGTGTCCAGTGTTTGGAGTGGATTCCTGCATCAACAACTAATCGGCAAGCGCGCCACATCTCGAATGTAAGTGCTCCGTACCGTTGGTACAAATCCTTGTACATATCCGTTTCATACCCCAAACTCTCGGCATACAACGCCCAACCCTCCACAAAAGCTGTATATCCCATCTGACGTCGCACCCACGGCAGCGACTTCAATTCCTGAGCAATTGCAATTTGAAGATGATGCCCCGGTACTGCTTCGTGAAGAGCGAGAGCAGTCATTGTAAATTTTGGACGTGAAGGTAGATCATATGTATTTACATAAAAATACCCGGGTCTGGAGCGGTCTTCCGGTGCAGAGTAATAATATGCCTGCGGTGCTGATTTTGCGCGGTATGGCTCCATCTCTTTAAGTGCATACGGTGCTTTGGGAAGCCGACCGAAAAGGGAAGGAAGTTTTGCATCAATGGTGCGAAGTATTGCTCCAAAATCATCCAACATCTTCTGCTTGTTTGAATACCAAAATGCCGAATCGGTAAGCAAGTATTTGTTAAATTCTTGGAGTGTGCCTGTAAATCCGATTTCATGCTTTAGCTGCTCCATTTGCTTTTGGATGCGTTCTACCTCACTCATGCCGAGATTGAAAATCTCATCTGCACTCATATCGGTAGTCGTTTCGTGTTTGATTGCAAAGCGGTATCGCTCTTCACCGTCAGGTATTGACCATACACCATCTTCTGTCCGGCAATTCTGCAGATAGTCTTTTGCAATGTAGTCGTATAGTTTTTGATAAGCCGGCTTAACACTTATATCAATAATGGACGCTAATTCTTTTACGATTCTCTCTTTATCTTCCGATTTCCAATTGGTGGAAATTGACTGTACAGGTTGCATAAAGGGAATACTGTCAGTTGGAGTGTTTTTAATGGCTTCTATTTGAGAGAGCACCTGTTCCATTGAGAATTTCGTCGGAACGATCTTCAATGACACACCTTTTTTCATATTGGTTATGATGTCGGTTACTTGCTTGTCAAAACCCTTGAGGCGTTCAAAATACTTTTCATAGTCAGAGGGCGTTTTAAGTAATTGCGACTCAATTATCTGCGGAAAACCTATATGAATCCCATCTTGTTGAGTTAGTGGAATTAGGTAATCTTGAAATTTTGCAGATTTAATCTCTTCGTCAAGCATTGTAGCAACAAGACGATAATTCATTCTATTCTCTTTTGTCAGTACTGTAGTGTCTATATGTTTCATACGTTCCACAAAATTACGAATCGAATCCAAGCGACTTTTCTCGGCATTTTCGGATAGGTCAGTCAGTTTGTTATCATAGCGATGATCACCCTCATACGTCGCACCTTCAGGAAAATTTCGCATTACATATTCTTTGTAGTCGTCAAAAAGTACTGTAAGTGTAATATTTGAATCAGTCTTAGTATCGCAGCTTTGCAAAGTAATAATCGCAAACAAAAGAAAAAATAAAGATTTCATATTGCGTAAATCCTTGATATTGAAGTATAAAGATTTTGTGGGTTTAATTTGAAACGAAAATACTGAAATATTTTTCATTCATCGTCACATTTTCTTCGTAATTTTACTACACATTTTGTTTCATTTAGAAAATCGAACCGGAAAGGAGTTTTACTATGACTACTGCAGAGCGTCTTACGCGTGCAATTGACCACACTATCCTCAAGCCGGATGCAACAGTTCAAATGATTAAAACTCTTTGCGATGAAGCAATGAACTATGGCTTTGCATCCGTTTGTGTTAATCCTTGCTATGTTGAACTGGCAGCATCTTTGGTCATTAATTCTCCAGTAAAGGTATGTTCTGTTATTGGTTTTCCTTTAGGTGCATCTACTACAAGAATTAAAGTACTGGAAGCGTCAAATGCAATTGTGAATGGTGCGCATGAACTTGATATTGTTCTGTCAATTGGGTCGTTAGTTGATGGGAATTACAAAGCAGTTGTAGATGATCTGGCAACCGTGATTTCAGTAACAGCCGCTAAAAAAGTATTGAGCAAAGTAATTATAGAAACTTGTTTGTTAAATTATGAACAAAAACTTGCTGCTTGCTCAGCTGTTACAGAAGTAGGTGCAGATTTTATCAAAACTTCAACAGGATTTTCGAGTGGAGGAGCTACACTCGAAGATGTAAAACTTCTGAGAGCAAAGGTAGGTTCTAAAGTTAGAGTAAAAGCTTCCGGTGGGATTCGAGATGCTGCTTTTGCCTTAGCACTTATGGATGCAGGAGCCGAGCGTATCGGTTCAAGCAACGGTGTGAAGATGATGAATGAACTGCAAGAGAACAGTGAGTAATTCCTCCTAGGAACAGATGGCTATTGCTGAATATATGCATACACAAATGGCGAAAGCATAAGTGAGAACTGTAGAAGCAACATAACAATTATTGAATACCCGGCGGCAAGTATATCGTCAGCAATTACCCACACTGCACCGGAATGGCTATTCAGCCAACGAATTGGATAGGGTTTCCAAATATCAAACAGGCGAAACAACCCAAAACCAATTACCACCCAAAACCAAGAATGAGGAATTATCGGGACTGACAGTATGAGCCAAATTCCTATTGCTTCGTCTATGACTACACAATGAGGATCACTGCCATGTCTCTTTTCTACAGTACCAATGACAATTAAGCCGATAATGGTTGCCACCACAGCACAGAAAAATATCATGATATGACTTACCGGCACAAAGAGAATAAGCAACGCTGCTGCACTCCCGAAAGTTCCCGGCATTTTGGGCAGAAAACCAACCCCAAGCATACTCACATAAGCAATTCTCAGAAAATTTGCGGCATCATTTTTCCAAAAATACTGTACCAAAAATCTATTATTAAGCAGATAATCTATACTCGTCCAAACGGTATGGATTGTAAGGGCAAGCATCAGTATATAGGTGATATTCGATGCCAAAAGCCATGTTGCGGTTTCTTTTAGAAGCGGTATCTCGTCGAAATATTTAAGCCATATCAGTAGCAACACATAGACGATAAAAGCCATTTGTAAAAATGTTTTCACTTTTGCGTTTCGCGAGGTTATAATGGAGCGATTAAGTGAATCAGCATAAACTCGAAGCAATGTAGTGCCAATATCACGCGCTATCACAATGAAAACCATCCAAAACGGAAAAACTTCTATAACTGCCAAAGCTACAAAAGCTGTTGCTGTAAAAACCTTGTCAGCCAAGGGGTCGAAAAAAGCACCGAAAGCAGAAACCTCTTTGCGTCTTCGTGCGAGCCAACCGTCGAAATAATCAGTTAGAGCGCCCACAATAAATACAATTACTGCAATACGTACAGCAACTTCATTGTGAGAACAGATCAATACAAAAAAGAGAGGTGCGAGTAATACTCGCAGAAAACTGATGAGATTTGGGAGTGAATAGTTCACTGTCTGTGCAGAAAATTGGCTAAAAATTTACGATTTGTTATAAATTGGCAGCTAGAATAGTTGCAAAATAAGCAATGTTCAATTGTCAATAATCATTCCAACTGAAGCAAGGGTGTCTTGACGTTAAATGTTTATTGCAAACTATACTATTTGGAAATCAATTTCTTTCAAAACAATTGTATTTTTGCATTGAAAGTCATCGAATTATAATTTTTCGTTTCAGTTTGCATAGTGATACTTTCCTTACTCTTGTTCGTTTGATTTGGAGATACGTATAATGAAGGGTACAAATACATTTGAAAAACTGCACAAATAAATACCGTCATTGATTCAACGACATACACAAGATTCAAATGAGCAACGTCATAAAGTTTGTTGTCATTTCAAGCAGATTTTAGGATTCTGTTCAATATTTCGCAGATCATTGTGGATACTTAATTGAGAGTAAATATTTATATATATATCAGATATTTTCTATGCACACACTTTTTTGACAATCATTGTTTTGGAACTGCAATCTTGACACTTTAGATACAGAAAAGCACAAACGACAAATCATCGTGAGAGTTCTGGAACGTGGAACTATGCTTGATTGGCAAGCTATAAAAGAATTGTATGGTAAGGAAACCATTCTACAAGAAGTACTACAAGCACGCTCTCTCGATAAATATACACTTGCTTTTTGTTCAGCATATTTCGAAATACCTTAGGAAAAATTTAGATGCTATTCATTGATTCCGTATCGGCAAAAGCATTGGAGTTATTAACTCGGCTAATGAGAATCCGGTAACGCAACCATTTGCACTTGCCGGTGGAACTGCTCTTGCTTTGCGATTAGGTCATCGTATCTCAGTTGATATAGATTTATTCACACCGATTGAGTTCGACTCCGAACAGCTCTCACTTGCTATTCAGAAGCATGAAACTTTGTACCAACTTCGAATTATGCCCAATACAGTAAATGCAGTTGCCGAAGGTGTAAAAATAGACTGTATTGCCCACAGATATAATCAGCTTGAGACAATTGAAACTATTGATAATATTCGTTTCTATTCACTTCGGGGCATAGCAGCAATTAAACTCTCAGCGATTGGCGGAAGGGGTGCTCGCAAAGATTTTTATGATGTTACAGCATTGCTGGAGGTTATATCCTTTTCAGAAATGCTTAATTGTTTTGAGAGAAAGTACCCTAATGCTGATACTTTTCACACTATTCGTTCACTGTCATATTTTGAAGATGCTGATAAAGAGGATGATATTATCCTGAGTCCAACCACCCCACAAAAACTACGGTCTTGGAAATCTGTTCAATCAACCATTGTTGAACAAATCAAAAGATTGTAGATTTTTAGTAAATAGTTACTCAATATTATTCAAATCAAGAAAGCCAAGCTCACATGAGCTTGGCTTTCTTGATTTGAATCCGGCACAAAAACTAATAACAACCACTTAACTAATAAGAGTATAAGTTGCAGAGTCGCCATTAGCCGATATGTCGTCTTTAATGGGTTTACTTCGTATAATACGTAACGGTTGAATGGTTAAAATTTAGTTAAATACTCGAAATAAATTAGTAAAAATTTGTGTAAATTGCGTAAATCAAATCAATGATGAGAAGAATTCATTTCTATATCCATTCCGAAGAGAATAGAAATGAAAACTGAATCGAACAGGCATCGCCAAGCTGCTTGTTTCAATAAATCGTTGATTCGATTAGAACATTGTTCATAATTTAACAGGATTTTTCATGGGTAGAGCGTTTGAGCTTCGTAGAGGAAGAAAAGAAAAACGATGGGGGAAAATGTCTAAAGCATTTACCCGGTTAGGAAAAGAAATTGCAATTTCTGTAAAAATAGGCGGTGGCGATCCGGCTGGAAATCCTCGGTTACGCGTAGCAATCCAAAATGCTAAGGGTGTTAATATGCCTAAAGACAGGATTGAAGCGGCTATCAAAAGAGCTTCTTCGCGTGATGAAAAGGATTTTCAAGAAATAGTATACGAAGGGTATGCTCCAAATGGAATTGCGGTCGTGATGGAATGTGCGACCGACAATCCGACAAGAACTGTTGCAAACATACGGCATTATCTAACTAAAGTTGGCGGTAGTCTTGCTACTTCCGGTTCGCTGGACTTTCTTTTTGACCGGCAAGGTGTATTTGTGATGAATGCTGATGGGGTAAACATTGAAGACCTCGAGCTTGAACTCATTGACTTTGGTGCAGAGGAAATTGAACAAGATGAAGATGAGATTTATGTTTATACGTCATTTGCAGATTTTATAGGAATGCAACGAGCACTCGAAGAACGTGGAATTGCAGTAACCAGTGCCGATGTACAGAGAATACCGACCAACACCGTCGAGCTGACTGATGAACAAGCTGAGGTGGTAAACACTCTTATAGAAAAGATAGAGGAGGATGAAGATGTTCAAGCAGTATTCCACAATATGAAATAGCCGATTATAATTCTATGACAATTCGTCTCCTCAACGATCAAGATGCAGAACTTTTCAGAAGCATTCGACTGACAGCACTTTTACTCAGTCCGACTTCATTTGGAAGTTCGTATGAAGAGGAAGTAGATATACCTCCTGAACTCTATGTTGCTCGGCTAAAAGAGGACGAAAGAAGGTTTGTTTTGGGTGCATTTGATAATGGGGCAATAGTTGGTATAGTGGGACTATATGCAGAAAACAGGAGAAAACTAGCCCATAAAGCAACAATATGGGGAATGTTTGTGATGCCTGAATATCGAGGAAAAGGAATTGCTAAAGCATTGATGAGAGAAGCAATTTATCGAGGCGGGGCAATTGATGATGTAGAACAAATTAATTTATGTGTTGTGTCGGATAACAAAGAAGCATTGAATCTATACCTTTTACTTGGATTTGAAATCTACGGGCATGAACGCCGTGCTTTGAAAACACCGGAAGGGAAGTATTTAGATGAAGATCACCTTGTGTTATTCCTTTGATTCGTTTTCAATTTAAATTAAAATTTATCTAACATTCAGTAAGAATCCATGAAAAATATAGTTCTACTGGTCGTAATTTTCGTTCTTTTTGGAGCTAGTGGGTCAATGTCAGCTCAGAACAACGATACTATAACAACAAAATCCGGCTTGAAATATTTTTATACTCATAAAAGTACCGGTTTAAAAACTAAAAACGGCTGGCTGATGCTGGTTCACTATACAGGAACATTTTTGGATGGTAAAAAGTTTGACTCGTCACGCGATAGAAATCTTCCTTTTAGTTTTGTACTTGGCAAAGGGCAGGTAATAAAAGGATGGGATGAAGGAATATCATTGTTAAATGTCGGGGACAGAGCTACGTTGATTATCCCATATGATCTGGCATACGGAGAGAATGGTCGGGGTACGATTCCTCCAAAAAGTACTTTGATTTTTGATGTGGAAGTGTTGGATATGAAGGAGAAATCTTTGGGAATGATTGTTACCGATATACTATTTGCTGATACGACCAATCTAAATGTAAAAGGTGCAGTAGATAAAGTACATCAACTCAAAGCTGAAGGTTTCAAAGGGTTGTTTGTAAGTGAAGGTGATTTGAATACAATAGGATACCGGCTCTTGTCTAAGTTTCACAATACTGCTGCAGCTGTCGAAATAATGAAATTGAATGCTGAATTGTATCCTGATTCAGCTAATTCCTATGATAGTTTAGGTGAAGCATGTATGGAAAACGGAGATAAAGAGTTAGCTGTTAAGAATTATAAGAAATCATTAGAACTGGACCCTAACAATAAGAATGCAGAAGAAATGCTTACAAAACTGAAACAGAAATAGAAGTCCAAAATTATTATATAAAGAAAGCCCTTGGAATTGATTTTCCAAGGGCTTTCTGATGTTACAGTCAAAGGTTCTATTCTTCAAAAATCACAACACCTGAATGAGTTTCGTAGAATGCAGGAATGATCATGACCTTTCCCGTTTCAATCCGTTCTTTGGTGGTAGGACTATTATCTAAAATCTCTTGAACTGAATTTCTAATATTTAACCAAGTAATATCATGTACTTTTTCATCGAAATCACTTGAATTCTTTGAATGATGTTTTGAATATTGGGCAATGGATCTAGAGATTTTTTGAGTAATGTGATTGATATTACCGTGCGCAGTTGAGTTTACAGCCACTGTTACCGCTCCGCAGCTTGAATGCCCCATTACCACAATAAGTTTGGTACCAAGCTCTCTACACGCAAGCTCAATACTTCCAATAATATCATCGTTAATAATATTTCCTGCGATTCTGATAGTAACAATATCTCCGATGCCTGCATCAAATATAATTTCGGGCGAAGTTCTGGAATCAACACAACTAATAATGACTGCCATAGGGAATTGTCCCATCGAAGTTGCGTTTACTTGATGTTTATAATATTTTTCTGTCCATTTGCCGGAAACGAATCTCTCGTTACCCAGCTTTAACAACTGTAATACTTCTTGAGGTGATAGCTTTTCCTGTGCTTCTTTGTTGAGTATATTCACAAATTGAATGTGATCGGCTAATTGATAATGTTCCTTCAATCCGATTATGTTTAGTTGAATATTGTTTTCCGGTGCAACGGTATATCTGTAATCATGGAGAATTTCTAAAATATCATTATCCACGTAGTCACAATAGGTTGCATCCACAATTACATTAGAGTTTGGTGGAGCATTCCACAAGGTATCCTTGATAGTGGCTTTATTGAGAAATGTAGCTTGGTTAGCCAGTTCTAAGCGCAGTGTTTCACCTACGTGCAGTTTTTCTTTTTCAATTGTAAATGGATTCCTGTAATTATTACGAAGGATGTAAAATATACTGATTACAAGCCCAATAACAATTCCAATGAGAAGATCCGTAAATATGATGGCAATAATAGTTGCAGCAAAAGGAATAAATTGATTCCACCCTTTGGCATACATTTCTTTGAACAATGAAACTTTTGCAAGTTTATAACCCGTTACGAGCAATATCGCAGCTAATGATGCAAGGGGAATTAAATTCAGGATTGGGGTAATGAGCATAACACTCAGAAGCAAAAGTGCACCGTGTATGATTGTGGATAGTTTAGTTTCAGCTCCTGCATTGATATTCACCGAACTTCGTACAATAACAGATGTAATCGGGATTCCGCCTACTAATCCGGAAGCCATATTACCAATTCCTTGAGCAATGAGTTCTTTATTTGGCGGTGAAAGGCGTTTGTGTGGGTCAATATTATCTACTGCTTCCAAATTGAGCAGAGTTTCAAGGGTTGCAATAATTGCAAGGGTCATGGCTGTGAGCCACACATGATAATTTGTAAGCTGGGTGAAGTCCGGAAATTTGAAGATTGTAGACACATCTCCTAGATTTATTTCGGGTATACTTACCAGATGTGTCGGTTCAACGACAAGACTAGGAATGTAATACTTAAATATGTAATTTAGACCAATCCCAAAAATTACAACAAAGAGTGATGAAGGAAAAAACCTTAAGTTTTTAAGAGGAGTTTTATACCAGTAAATCATGATTATCAGTGAAATTCCACTAATAACGATTGCCCCCGGAGTGAAGATACTTAGCATTCTCACAAGCTCGGTAAAAGTATTTTCCCCGTCAGACTGTAAAAACGAAAAGTCATCTTCTGCAATTTTATCCACACCAAAAGCGTGCGGAATTTGCTTTAGAATAAGAATTATACCAATTGCAGCGAGTAGCCCCTTAATGACGTTCGAAGGGATATACGAGGCAATTAATCCTCCTTTCATAATACCGAATATAAGTTGAATTACTCCGGAAATCACAACGGCAGCAAGAAAGACTTCATAACTTCCTAATTGAGTTATAGAGGCAAGAACCACAGCAGCCAATCCTGCAGCAGGACCACTTACACTCGTTTGAGAAGCACTTAAAAAACCTACTATGATTCCGCCGATAATACCAGAAATTAACCCTGAAAGCAGAGGTGCCCCCGATGCCAATGCAACCCCCAAACACAAAGGGAGGGCTACCAGAAAAACGACAATACTTGCCGGCAAATCATTTCTTAAGTTTTTAACCATACACAACCCTTCTCGACAGTTTATAAATAGTGATAATTGTTTCGGCTGACTGACGATTGATGAAGATTAATAATTGTAGCAAATTTTAGCAGTTTTTAGCACTTTATCTATATCTAATCTTAAATCAAGGTTTAATACGGTGTCGCAAAAGAGAAAAAAATACTTTCGAAATTGTTATTTTCTATAAAAACACTTTTGCTGTTTGTATATCTGCCACATTTTCGGTAATATCGTGGTAAGAATGATACTGCAATTTTGAGGTGCTGTGAAAACTCATCATTGTAGTTTCATATTTAATTATATCTTGAATGAAGTAGTAAGGAAACAATGCTCAATTATATTATACGCAAACTTGGTTATTCTGTTTTGGTATTGTTTGGAGTAATTACCGTAACATTTTTTATCAATTTTGTTTTACCCGGAGATCCTGCTCGATTAATGCTTGGACAAAGGGCTGATCAGGCATCAATCAAAGCATTACAACAGCAACTTGGACTAGATAAACCAAAGATTATTCAATTCGGTAATTTTCTTATAAATCTTTCTAAAGGTGATTTCGGACGCTCTTTTTCTACAAATCGAGATGTGTTCGGAACTATAACAGAACGTTTCCCTGCAACTGCGTTGCTTGCCACAACGGCAATGATTTTCTCTACAATACTTGGAATGATACTCGGAATTTTCGCAGCAATGCGTGCTAACTCGTTGCTAGACAGTTCGCTTATGGGATTTGCACTCTTCGGAATCTCGCTTCCTTCCTTTGTGTTAGGATTGCTGCTAATGTTAATATTTGGTGTTTATTTAGATTGGTTGCCAATTTCAGGATATATTGACAGAGGGTGGGAATTTCTTCTACTTCCGATGCTGACTCTGGCATTTCGTCCGCTTTCAATTATAGCTCGTGTAACGCGCAGCAGTATGCTCGATGTACTGGGACAAGATTATGTTCGCACAGCTAAAGCAAAAGGGCTTCCGAATAACCGTGTAATTATGCGCCATGCGTTGCGTAATGCTCTGAATCCGGTAGTTACGACCGTCAGTGCATGGTTTGCCGGATTACTTGCAGGTACTTTCTTTGTTGAATATATCTTTAATTGGCCCGGAATAGGAACTGTAGCAATTGATGCTATTTTGAAATTGGATTATCCGATGATACAAGGCACTGTACTGTTCACTGCTCTTGTTTTTGTGGTGGTCAATGCAGTGGTAGATGTTCTCTATGTATTTTTGGATCCGAAAGTAAAATTAGCATAACTACATGAATACTAAATTAGTACACACAACACAATCAAAAAGTTTAGGGCAATTGGCGTGGAGAAAACTTCGCCGTCATCCGGCAGGAATTATAGGTATGGTGTTGATTGGCATATTGGTAATTGTCAGCATCCTCGCACCCCTACTCGCGCCATTCGACCCCAAACTCCAAGTGCTTGAATATTCAGTAAAGTCGTCAATGTTTCAAGGGAATGTGCTCTATGTAAAAAACCCTGCAAATCCTGACCAACCATCAGTATTGGCGATTGAGAACTATTCACAGTTTGGAGATTCTGTTCGATATACAGATTTATCGGGAAAGAGCTCTACTCTTGCAATAACACAATTATGGGGTAAAAGCTCAACTGAATGGCATGGAAAGCCGATATACTACTTAGGAACTGATAATTTTGGACGAGATGTTCTGAGTCGGCTTATTTATGGTGCACGAATCAGCTTGATGGTAGGTGTGGTATCACAGATTATTGCACTGGTAATCGGTATTTTCCTTGGAGCATTAGCCGGATATTTTCGTGGATGGGTGGATAATGTAATTCTATGGTTTATCAATGTTGTTTGGTCGTTCCCTACAATATTGCTTGCCATATTATTCTCTGCAGTACTGAAATCTACCAATGATATTTTGGGTTTTGAGCTCAATGCTTTTTGGCAAACATTTATTGCAATCGGTATCTCCAGCTGGGTGGATATAGCTCGAATTGTTCGAGGACAGTTTTTCTCACTCCGTGAAATGGAGTATGTAGAAGCAACTCGTGCATTAGGGTATGGTTCGATGAGAACAATATTTCGACACATATTACCCAATGCATTCGGTCCTATAATCGTCTTGGCTACTGCCGGAATTGCTACATCAATCATTGCAGAGGCAGGGCTCAGTTTTCTTGGTTTGGGTATTCAAAAACCCGAGCCGTCATGGGGAATTCTAATTTTTGATGGGTATGGTTATATTGCTGCCGGAACAAATTGGGGACTGACACTCTACCCAAGCATAGCAATAGCAGCTGCTGTATATGGGTTTAACCTTCTGGGTGACGGGTTGCGTGATGCTTTAGATCCCAAATCAATTCAACGGTAATTTTTGAAAACTCTTATTATAGTACTGCAATATGAACCTCTCCAACCTTAATATTTTTGTCATTGAAGATGATATTTCAATTCGTTCACTATTGCGACGAATTATTGAAAAGCATTTTCAAATTACAATCTTCGAGTTCGGCTCACCGGTCAGTGCGTTCAAAGCTATGGGGTCAGTATTCCCTGATTTGATTATACTGGACATTCATACTCCTCATGTCAGCGGTTTTTCAGCAATGCAAACTATAGCTACTAACGAGCGACTCAGAACAATTCCTGTAGTTGCCTGTACAGGAGATTCTGCTCCGGAACTCATCAAACGGCTCATTACATTAGGAGTAAGGGAATACATACTCAAACCATTCGACCCAAATGTGTTAGTAGAGCGACTTACTGTTCTTTTGGAAGAGGCGGCTTCAAAAAAAGTAGAAAATGCAAGTGGAGAAGATGTCAATGTCATTATAACAGACCACGAAAGCGACGAATTGTTCCTAAAATAAATGGTATACGAATCACTCCCATCACTTTTAACATCCAAGCCCCTTCCACCGATTATCCTCCTTTTCGGCGAAGAAGATTTTTTGCTTGACGAAGCGTATTCTAAACTTATTCAGGCGGCATCTAAAGGTAGCGAAAGCGAGTTTGATTTCGATTTTGTTGATGCTGATACTGTGTCTGCTGAAAGTGTAATTTCAATGGCAAGCTCATTTCCGCTTATGGCAGAACGACGAGTGGTGTCAGTTAAAAACTTTGAGAAATATTTTAGTGGTCGAGGCAGTAAAAAAATTGATGAAAAATCGCCGTTTACTAAGTATTTTCAATCGCCCCAGCCGACCACACTGTTGATTCTGCGTTCTAGTGCTTCTGAATTAAATGGACTTAGTGGAGCGCTTACAAATTCAAAACAACAGGATAAAGGACAGAAAAAACTCGCAGCACTTAAATTTCCCTATAATGTATTAATTGAAAAAGCTGCGTGTCTTGAATTTCCAAAAGTCTATGAGCGTGATATTCCGTCGTGGATAGCTCGTCGGCTTAAAGAAAAGGGACGCGAAATTTCACCTGAAGCGGCAGAATTCCTAACTGCAAAAGTAGGAACTTCCCTCAGGGAATTAAACAATGAAATTGAAAAAATCCTGATATTTCTTCAAAATAAAAAGAAAATTACAGATGAAGATATTACAGCAGTAGTAGGGGATTCGCGGGTATATAATGTTTTTGAATTGCAAAAGGCAATTGGTGCAAAGGATTTGCCCCGTTCTTTGGATATAATGTTTCATATGTTGGCTGCCGAAAAACAAGAAATCTTAATTATTTCAATGCTTACAAGATATTTTATTGTACTCTGGAAACTCTCCGAAGCCGCCCAGCAAACACGTAATCATTTTGAACTGAGCAAAACAGTCGGGATCAGTTCATTCTTCATTCCTGAATATTTGGGTGCGCTCCAAAAGTTTTCTTCGCAACAGTTAAACAATGCATTTTTTGCACTCCGTGATGCTGATTTAAGGATAAAATCTTCCAACCTTTCAGCAGATATTATCCTCCAACAGTGCTTTATTTCTATAGTCAGCCCATAGAATGAATGGTTTTTTTCCTCTACAACGTTCTGATAATCCCGGTTCTGCGTATCCTTGTACGCTGCACTGCGCTCTTTAATCCAAAACTGCGAGAACGCGAAGATTCGTGGGATACTACCCTCGAACTCCTCTCATCCCTTCCTCCGGCAGAATATCGTGTTTGGTTTCATGTTGCCTCCATGGGCGAATTTGAACAGGCAAAGCCGATAATCGAACACCTCAAAGCTGAAAACCCGGATATCTCAATTATTGTTTCGTTTTTCTCGCCGTCTGGGTATCGCCATCAAAAACATTACCCGTTAGCCGATGCAGTAGTGTATATGCCACTTGATACATCCAAAAAAGCACGGCAGTTTGTTACAGCTATTAGCCCGAATGCAGCAGTCTTTATTCGTTATGAATTATGGCTAAATCACTTGGCAGAATTGTCCAAAAAGAAAATACCGGTTTATCTTTGGTGCGCAACTTTCCCACGCAAAGCAATTTGGAATTTCCCATTCTTTAAGGGCTTTCTTCAAAAAACACTTGGTTGTTTCACTCAAATTTATACTGTCGGCGAAGATGAAACAGAATTATTCGTCAAAGCAAATAGGTCTTTGGCGGTGCATACTGCTGCCGATACGCGCTTTGACAGAATTATTTCAGTGATTGAAAAATCAAAGGATGATACACCAATCATTCCAAACGGATATTTCAAACCTGATGATACCGTGCTTGTAGCAGGAAGTACCTGGCAAAAAGACGAAGAAATTATTATTGAATCACTCAACGCATTGGAACAGACTGGGCAGATAGTTCGTATGATAATAGTTCCTCATGAACCTACTCAAGAACATATTGCCACGCTTAAAAATAAACTTCTCGATTCAGTGTTGCTCAGCGAACTGACTGAGAAAAATTCAAATAAAAAGCATATCATTGTTGATAGTATGGGCAAACTGCTCAAGCTCTACAGATACGCACATATTGTTTATGTCGGCGGGGGATTCGGTGCGGGTGTTCACAGTACTGCCGAACCAGCCGGGTACGGTGTGCCGCTTGTTTGCGGAGAGCATATCAGCCGTTCGCCTGATGCGCAAAATTTAGAGAATTTGGGTGCGCTTACCTGCGTTTCTTCAAGCAAAGAGCTTATCGAATGGCTACTGAAAATGACAACTGATAAGGATGAACGTAGCAAGAGGGGCAATCAAGCTAAGGAATATGTCTATAGGGGAGCCGGAGGGAGCAAAGCGGCTGCAGAGATTATTGCAAATAATTTGAATGTGTCTTGTCCTGAAAAAAGTTGACTGTAATTCGAATAAAATTACGTGAAGCAATATTACATAATTTATCATCTTCATCCAACAACTGAATATGCTTTTATGAAATCCTGCTTGGGTAAATATGTTTCAATTTGGTAACATATTGACAATGTGATACAAAAACTCATTTTTTTTCGTATTTTTGCAACCTCAAATTTCATCTGTTCTTAATTTCAAGCCAAATGCTTGAACATTTTTCCTACATAAAGAAAAAATGAAAAAAAACGATTACTTCTACGGTGCATTTACCGTGAACAACCGGCTGTCAAACAGCTTGGCGTTTTTGTCTATTCCTAGCAGAATAGTTTTTGTTGTGCTGCCCACACTCTACGCTATCCGACGCTGATGCGTACTATCTAACCTTCTCCGAATTTCTAGTTTACTTTTTATATCCCTATGGAAACCCTTTCTGTTGTGCTTTAAATAAAGTGCATTTGAGGGAGTATTCTCTATTTTATTTAGTAAGTAATGCCATGATAAAAAATCTCTCTTTTAATGTTATAATAGCAACTGATGAACATCTTCACTTTGCCGAGCAAATCTGCTCAGAAATGGAACAATCAGCCAAGGCACGAGGTACCGGTATAGCAAAGCGTTCACCCGAATATGTAAAGCAAAAAATAGCAGAAGGCAAAGCTGTTATTGCTATCAGCAGCAAGGGTGAATGGGCAGGATTTTGCTATATCGAAACATGGAGTCACGGTGAGTATGTGGCAAATTCAGGGCTGATTGTTGCCCCGGATTTCCGCAAGCACGGTCTCGCAACCCGTATCAAGAAGAAGGTGTTTGAGTTATCACGCAAGAAATACCCGAAGGCAAAAATATTTGGTCTTACTACCGGGCTTGCTGTAATGAAAATCAATTCTGACTTAGGTTATGAGCCGGTAACTTATTCAGAACTCACAAATGATGAAGAATTTTGGAAGGGTTGTCAAAATTGTGTGAATTTCGAAATTCTCCAAAGCAAGAAAAGGCAGAACTGTCTCTGCACTGCGATGCTCTACGACCCGCTCGAAAAGGAAGCCAAATCAAAAGTAGATTCTCCTGAAATAGAGCTTACAATTTTACAACCCGTATAATCCGTACAAAAAATGAACAACAAAGTAATTTTAGCATTTAGCGGCGGACTAGACACCAGCTATTGCGCAGTATGGCTCTCGAAGGTAAAGAATCTGGAAGTTCATGCTGTAACGGTAAATACCGGTGGGTTTTCAGAAACTGAAATTCAAGAAATCGAACGTCATGCCCTCTCGCTCGGAGCAGTATCATTTTATCATATAAACGAAATTGAACATTATTACGATTCGGTAGTCAAGTATTTGATATTCGGGAATATTCTCAAAAACAGTACATATCCGCTCTCGGTAAGTGCCGAACGTATTGCTCAAGCTGCTGCAATAGCTCGCTATGCCAAGCAGCAAGGCATAAGTAAAATTGCACACGGCAGTACCGGAGCAGGAAACGACCAAGTGCGTTTTGATATGATATTCTCAATTCTTCATCCCGAAGCGGAAATCCTTACACCGATTCGTGATATGAAGCTCGCCCGCTCTGAGGAAATTGATTTTCTCAAAGCAAACGGTGTGAGAATGAATTTTGAGAAAGCCGCGTATTCAATCAATAAAGGTTTGTGGGGAACATCCGTAGGAGGAAAGGAAACGCTAACTTCCAATCTGCCCCTGCCTGAGGAAGCATGGCCTACTCCGCTTACCAAATCGGGCGAGGAAATCATTGAACTGGAGTTTGAAAAAGGGGAGTTGATTGCATTGAACGGTGAGAAGTTTTCACATCCTTCACTTGTAATTCAATATTTGCAAGCGATAGCACAACCCTTTGGTATCGGAAGGGATATTCATGTCGGTGATACGATTATCGGTATCAAAGGACGTGTTGGATTTGAAGCTGCTGCCCCGCTTATCATCATCAAAGCGCACCATCTTCTCGAAAAACATATATTGACAAAGTGGCAATTGTACTGGAAAGACCAGCTAAGCGTGTGGTATGGTAATTCTCTCCACGAAGGGCAATATCTAGACCCAACCATGCGCAATATCGAACGGTTTTTGGTGGATACACAGCGTAATGTAAGCGGGAAAGTAACCGTGAGAATGATGCAGCATCGCTTTGTGCTTGAGGGGATAGAATCTCCGAATGATTTGATGTCGGCTAAGTTTGGAAGCTACGGTGAAATGAATAATTCGTGGAGTGGTGAAGATGTAAAGGGTTTTACAAAAATATTTGGCAATCAAGTTGCGATGTACCACCATGTTCATCCAGAAGAGTTATGAGCGAGAACACTAAAATCAAAGCCGGAATTATCGGGGCTGCCGGCTACACAGGCGGTGAAATTATCCGTCTTTTGCTCTTGCATCCTCATGCCGATATTGCTTTCGCACAGAGCAAAAGTAATGCAGGGAACTATTTACATGAAGTTCATACCGACCTTTACGGTGATACTGAATTGCAATTTACCGATACAATCGCGACGGACGTAGATGTTCTGTTCCTATGTGCCGGGCATGGTGAAGCGAGCAAGTTCATGAATGAACAGACTATTGCTCCTCATACTCGAATCATTGATTTGAGCCAAGATTTCAGATGGCGTGAAAGTAAATGGAATTTCATCTACGGTTTACCGGAACTTCACCGTGAAAAAATTAAGGAGGGGCGGTATATTGCTAACCCCGGCTGTTTTGCTACGTGCATAGAGCTTGCACTTCTCCCACTTGCTGCTGCGAATATACTGAACAACCCGATTCATATTTCAGCAACTACCGGCTCGACCGGTGCAGGGCAAGGGCTAAGTCATACATCTCATTACAGTTGGCGAAATGATAATCTTTCGGTTTATAAACCGTTCGAACATCAGCATCTTTATGAAATCGGGCGATCTCTGGCAAGTTTGCAGCAAAATTTCAACCAGCCGGTACATTTTATTCCTCAGCGGGGGAGCTTTACGAGGGGAATTTTTGCTTCGGTTTATACAAATACTGATATTTCAGTTGCAGAAGCGAATGAGATGTTCCAAAGCTATTACCGATCGCACCCGTTTACATTTGTTCGGAACGGTGCGATTGACCTCAAACAGGTAGTCAATACAAATAAAGCACTGCTTCGAGTGCAGAAATTCGGTGAGCAACTCTATATCGAAAGTATTATAGACAATCTTCTCAAAGGTGCATCAGGTCAGGCAGTTCAAAACATGAACCTTATGTTTGGTTTTGATGAAATGTGCGGACTTAAATTAAAGAGCGTGGTATTCTAGTAGATAGTATCTCAGATGTTTATTTGATTGTTAAAAATAAAATCATATAAAGAAATCCCCCTCAATCACCTTTTAACAAGGGGGAGGAAAGAAGGGAACTTTAAGTTTCTTAAAGTGTAAAGTTCTACGTCATCCCCTTGTTAAAGGGGAACGAGGGGATTGTAATACTCAATAAAAATGTAAAACACTAAAATTCAAAGCTAATGAACCTATTCGACGTTTATCCTTTATTCGATATTACCCCCGTAAAAGCATCAGGATCATATCTGTGGGATTCAAACGGGCAGAAATACCTTGATTTGTATGGCGGTCACGCAGTTATTTCTATCGGTCATAGTCACCCCCATTATGTTCAAACGATTACCGAACAGCTGAACAATATCGGGTTCTATTCAAATTCGGTTCAAATCCCACAACAGCAAAAACTTGCCGACTTACTTGGGCGTATTTCAGGGTACAAAGACTATAATTTATTTCTCTGTAATTCAGGTGCAGAAGCAAATGAAAATGCTTTCAAGTTGGCAGGATTCGATACTGGCAGAAAGCAAATCATCTCGTTCCATCAGTCTTTTCATGGCAGGACTTCACTCGCTGTAGCGGCGACCGACGACAAGAAAATTATCGCTTCGGTGAATGAAAATCCCAATATTATGTTTCTTCCGTTCAATGACAACGATGCAATCGAACAGCACATTACAGATGAAACTTGTGCGGTAATTATAGAAGGAATTCAGGGAGTCGGAGGTATAAATGTACCAACGGACAGTTTTTTGCAGAACCTCAGACGCTTATGTGACAAGCATGGGGCAGTACTTATTCTTGATGAAGTCCAGTCAGGATATGGGCGTAGCGGTAAGTTCTTTGCTCATCAGTATAGTGGCATTCGTCCTGATATTATCACTATTGCCAAAGGCATGGGAAATGGCTTCCCTGTTGCGGGGGTGATGATTCACCCTAAATTTCAAGCAAAACATGGAATGCTTGGCACGACTTTCGGCGGGAATTACCTTGCTTGTGCAGCAGCTATTGCAGTTCTGGAAGTAATTGAAAAAGAAAACCTTATAGAAAATGCTTCTAAAATCGGTCAGTATTTGACAAGCGAGCTATCCGGCATAAAAGGAGTATGTGAGGTTCGAGGAAAGGGTTTGATGATAGGCATTGAATTGGAAATTCCTTGTGCTGAAGTGCGGAAGAAGCTGCTCTATGAACACCATGTTTTTACGGGGTCGTCCTCTAATGTGAATACTATTCGGCTTTTGCCGTCACTGGCGATTGGGCTGGGCGAGGCGGATGCTTTTTTGGGGGCGTTTCGGGAGGTGATGCGGAATACGGGTAATAATAAGTCAAAGTAGTTATTCGGAACATTTCTATGCATATTTAAGTTGTATTTCATTGTTTAATCTATAAGTTGTAATTTAATACAGAATAAAATTCATCATTCGGTTGCAAAAAATATTATTATGAAACTTATTGATCATAGGAAAATAATCGGCAATAACCCATCAGCATACACTAAAGATTTAGATTCTGATAGATTAGTTGAAACATTTAGAAATCACATACGATCTGATTACCAAGAAATAAAATTTAACTCTGAAAAGAAAAAAGTACTTAAAAATATAATTCATTTGATTTTTGAAACTCAAGATAGGAGACCGTTCTTTCATGTTGAAGGGACTGAATTGCCACTATGTTGGAATAGGCCATCAGATTGGGAGTGTGACTATATAAAATATGAATGGGGACATCTATTGTCAAAAAATCAAAGTCCTGATATTGGTGGAAATATCGAAAATCTTGGTCTTTATTCAGCTAGATGTAACCAACATATACAAAGCAGCATGAATATTCAAGAATTGATGGTATATGGTGGTTTAATTGCTCAAAGAATTTCTAATGTTCTAACAAAAAGAAGATTATTGTTTGAATCTTCTGTATGGAAAGAATTGGTAGTTAAAATAAAGGAATAATTGAGGATAATTTTTATATAGGAACTTAGTTGTCAAATTAGAGCCTCGTCAAAAATTAATTTATGCACAAAATAAACATCCCTGAAAAACTATCCCTATTCCACGACCATTGGAATCCTCGCATCGTTGGTGAGCTGAACGGTCAGCATGTCAAGCTCGTGAAATTCCAAGGGGAATTCGTATGGCACAAACACGATGATGAGGACGAACTGTTTTACGTCCTTGAAGGGCAATTTACAATGGAATTCCGCGATAGAACTGTAGAACTTCACAAACATGAATTCTTGATAGTACCGCGAGGTGTGGAGCATCGTCCGGTGGCTGAGAAGGAGGTCTCGGTAATGCTGTTTGAACCTGCAACAACTGTTAATACAGGCAATACAAAGGGTGAATTGACTCGTGAGACACTGGAGAGTATTTAAAAAATAAAAATGTAATTTTCTAATCATTATAGGGGATTGACGAGTGGTACGAATATCAATCGTAACTGTTCTGGCAGTATTATCCTTATCAAGTTGTAATAATTCAAAAGACGTTAAAATGAAACCACACGAATCTGTTTCAGATACCGGTAAAAGTAATGAAACCAAGCAGGACAGTATTAGCGGTTATGCTCCGGTGAATGGACTCAAAATGTATTATGAAATTCATGGGAAAGGGAAGCCGATAGTTCTGATTCATGGTGGCGGTTCAACTATTCAAACTACTTTCGGCACTGTACTGCACGCTTTTGCAAAAAACAGGCAAGTGATCGCTGTAGAGTTGCAAGGACATGGTCATACTGCTGACATAGATCGCGACCTGTCGTTTGAGCAAGATGCTGATGATGTAGCTGCACTAATCAAATACCTAAAAATTGACAAGGCAGATTTTTTCGGATTCAGCAATGGCGGAAATACAGCAATTCAAATCAGCATCAGGCATCCTGATATAGTCCGTAAATTAGTTGTCGGGTCAGCATTTATCAATCGAAACGGTGCATTCCCTGGTTTTTTTGACTTCATGAAGAATGTTACGTTAAAAGATATGCCGAAAGAACTCCAAAGTGCTTTCCTTAAAGTTGCTCCGCCTCCGGCAAATTTGCAGGCACTTCACGACAGATGTCAAAAAAGAATGGTAAATTTTAAAGATGTGGATACAAGTGATATAAAAAAGATAAGTGCTCCGGTATTTATTATATCAGGTGACAAAGATGTGGCACTTCTTGAACATACAGTAGAAATGCTCAGATTGTTTCAAAATTCAAAATTAGCTATAATTCCGGGTGGGCACGGAGCGTATATCGGAGAAGTGAGTACTATCAGTAAACCAAGTAAAATACCTGAACTGACAGTTGCAATGATTGAAGAGTTTCTCGACGAACCATTATCAAAATGATACCGGCTTCAATGATGCTAAGTGCTGAGACAAAAATAATTGTTGCGGTTAATATCCATAATCTGGCAAGTAATTGAACACTTCAACTACGCTGTAAATGACATCTCTTACATTGCCCGTCATTCTGAGTGCAACGAAGA
>CAZGNO010000031.1:0-42819 GCA_964527785.1 uncultured Chitinophagaceae bacterium | reverse complement strand
AACAACGGGACAAATCTTACAATCGAACAATACAGGTGCCCCGACATGGATAAACCCATCGAGTATCTATACATTCAATAATGGTTTGACGTTAACGGGCAGTACTGCACAATTGGGCGGAACACTTATCCAAAACACAACTGTAACAGGTGGTGCATTTGAAATGAACTTCCAGAAGAGCGGAACCGGTAATGTTAATTTGACGAATAGCAACAACACAGCAAATCAACTTCGTTTTTACGAACCAAGTACAAGCGGAAGTAATTACACAGCATTCCAAGCGGCAGCCCAAACAGCAGACGTAACCTATACATTACCGACAGGTGCTCCGAGCAGCAATGGTCAAATATTGTCAGGAACTACAGCAGGAGTTCTAAGCTGGACAGGTGTAGGGAGTTTGGTAAAAGCCGGTAACGGTTTGATAAATGCTGGTAGCGACTCTGTGCTATTAGGTGGTGCATTAACACAGAACACTACAATTAATTTCGGTACAAAGGACATGACGCTAAGTGTACCAGGCAACACCGGTAATGTTGCTATTGGTAAGTTCACGACAGCAGGGATAGTGAAGAACAGTGCGTCGGGAGTATTATCCACCGGCCAAATCAACCTGTCATCTTCAACAGATGTGAGTGGAACACTTGGTATTACCAATGGTGGAACAAATAATAATACCGCAGGTTCAGCCGGGCAAGTGCTTTATTATGACGGTACAAAATATAATTATACAACCACCGGCACAACAGGTCAAATCTTACAATCGAACAATACAGGTGCACCGACATGGATAAACCCATCGAGTATCTATACATTCAATAATGGCTTGACATTAACGGGCAGTACTGCACAATTGGGTGGAACACTTATCCAAAACACAACTGTAACAGGTGGTGCATTTGAAATGAACTTCCAGAAGAGCGGAACCGGTAATGTTAATTTGACGAATAGCAACAACACAGCAAATCAACTTCGTTTTTACGAACCAAGTACAAGCGGAAGTAATTATACATCTTTTAGAGCAGCTGCACAAAGTGCGGATATTACGTATGTACTTCCTGCTACACAGGCAGCTTCAAGTGGTGAAGTACTGACTAACGACGGCAGCGGAAATTTATCATGGACTGACCCAAGTGCTTCCGGGGATTTTTGGTCAACTTCCGGAAATAACATTAATGCAAATGCATTTATCGGACCGACCAATGGCAATGACTTCAAAGTACAAACAGGACCATCCACAAATTTAATTCGAATTGTGGTTCTCAGTAATAATGGTGCGGATAATGGTAATGTTGGGATTAATCCTGTAACAAATGCAAGCAATGCATATGATGCCCCACGCGATAATTTGGATGTGTTTGGTAATATACGTATTTCCAATCAAGGATATGGTACCGATGGCAGCTTGCAAGGTAATACCGGCGAGCTTCGCTTCATGGAGCCAAGTGACGGAAGTGAATATACTGCATTTAAGGCAGGTCTTCAAGCGTCCAATATCACCTATACTTTACCAACAACTGCCCCAAGCATCAATAATCAAATTTTGTCCAGTACAACTGCCGGGGTAATGAGTTGGTCAAGTGTGGGTAGTTTAGTAAAAGCGAATAATGGTCTGGCTTTATCAGGTGATACTGTACAGCTCGGCGGGGCACTTATCGAAAATACTACTATTACCGGCGGTGCTTTTGATATGGTTTTCCAAAAGAGTGGAACCGGTAATGTAAACTTGACGAATACCAACAACACAGCAAATCAACTTCGTTTTTATGAACCGAGCACAAGCGGCAGCAATTACTCGGCATTTCAAGCAGCAGCCCAAACAGGTGATGTAACTTACACATTGCCGACCGGTGCGCCGAGCAGCAATGGGCAAGTATTGTCAGGAACTACTGCCGGGGTTTTAAGCTGGGTAAACGCAAGTGGCATAAGTAAAGCCGGAAACGGTTTGACTGCTGTAGCGGACTCAGTAATCTTGGGTGGAACATTGACCCAGTTCACCAGTATAAATATAGGTACTCGAGACCTTAGCTTGAGTACATCCGGTAATACAGGAAATATTATCATCGGTAAATTTACAAGTGCAGGTATTGTTAAAAACAGTGCTGCAGGCGTACTGTCGAGTGGAACTGTTAATCTTGGCTCAGGTACAGAAGTTTCCGGTACATTGAATGTGTCAAATGGTGGTACGGGAAGTACAACTGTTGGAACTGCCGGTACGGTTGCATATAGCGATGGTACTAAATATATGTTTTCTACCCTCGGTACATCAGGTCAACTATTAGTTTCAGGAGGTTCGGGTCAGCCGACTTGGACAAATCCAACGAGCATTTATACGTTTAATAACGGCTTGACTTTGACGGGAAGCACTGCTCAATTAGGTGGAACTCTTATCCAAAATACTACCGTTACGGGTGGTGCATTTGAAATGAACTTCCAAAAGAGCGGGACGGGTAATGTAAACTTGACAAATAATAACAATACAGCAAATCAACTCCGTTTTTATGAACCAAGTGGTAGCGGCGGAAGCTATACAGCACTTCAGGCAGGAGCTCAAGCAGGTAATATAACCTATACATTACCACCTGCAGCACCGACTATCAGTGGTCATGTTTTGCAAAGCACGACTGCGGGAGTGATGAGCTGGATAGACCCTGCAACTGCAGCAAATGCATGGAGTTTGACAGGGAATACAGGAACGAACGCTTCAACTAATTTCTTGGGAACTACTGATGGTCAAGACCTTGAACTTCGTGTGCAGGGATCACCGTTAGTAGCAGGTTCACGACGTTTACATTTCTTTACAAGCGGTGCTATCCAACGTGCTGACGGTATAACACTTCCAAATGCACCCGGTACCGGCTCGGTTGATTTCCAATCTACACGTACCGCTACGCAAGTGGCTACAGGTACAAACAGTGTAATCGGTGGTGGTGGAAACAATACAGCAAGCAATCAATATGCAACTATTGCCGGAGGTCAGACAAATACTGCATCCGGTTCATTCTCTGCAATTGGTGGCGGTCAGACAAACAGTGCAACATCTTCAAATGCAACTATAGGCGGCGGTAGTGGTAATACTGCAAATGGCAATGGAGCAACTGTAGGTGGCGGTACGAATAATACAGCCGGCACAAACTCTGCAATACCGGGCGGTAACGGACTCACAGTAGCTTCTTCAAGTTTTGGTTTCAGTGCCTCGAACTCTACAGCAACAGCAACAGCACTCGGAACGAATATTGCATATTTTGGTGATGCAGATCTGATTATCGGTAACATTGATAATGCTGCTCGCGGATTGCGCTTCTACGAAGCAAATGCTTCGGGTAGTTATGTCGGTGCAAATTATACTTCATTCAAAGCCGGCGTTCAAGCCGCTGATATTAATTATATACTTCCGGTTTCTATACCGTCTGCATCGAATAAAGGTGTGCTCACAACTGATAATACCGGTGTATTGACATGGCAATCATATCCTAATACCCAAAATGTTATTACCGGTAGCGGAGTCGCAACACGTATTGCATTTTGGAGTGGTACAAGCGAATTAAGCTCGGATGCAGATTTATATTGGGATGATTCTAATGATCGTTTGGGTCTTGGACTTACTACACCTCAAGCCCTGTTTCATCAACATGGTGGTGCTAGTGCTTCATACCAAAAAATCACTAATAATACTACCGGATCGGGTTCCTCAGATGGATTTGATGTGGGTATTGACGCATCCGGTAATGCTGAACTAAGACAACGCGAAAACTTGCCATTGATTATGTATACAAATAATACCGAGCAAGCACGTATTACCAGTGGCGGCGATATGAGTATTGGTGTTGGAACTACTCCGCGCGAGAGATTGCATCTTAACGAATCAGGTGCAAGCTCAGTATTTACTCGCTATACAAATTCTACAACAGGTACAGGATCAAGTGACGGCACAAATCTAGGTATAGACGGTTCGGGTAATACGGTCATCAGACAATTTGAAAACTTGCCGATGATATTCTATACCAATAACAACGAGCGTATGAGAATACTGTCTGGAGGAAATGTCGGAATAGGTACAACAAATGCTGCTGAAAAATTCTCTGTAGATAACGGGAATGCGTATTTCAGAGGTATTACAACTGCAAGTACGGTTAATTACATGGAGCTTCGTAACCAAAACAATACTGCGTATGAACTCCGTTTCTATGAGCCGGACGGTGGTGGAACAAATTATAATGCGTTCAAGTCTGCTACACAAAATCAAACAATTACGTATACTTTGCCGAGCAATATCCCTGCAGTCAATGAAGTATTGACGGCTACAACAGTAACCGGTACAGGACCATACCAAGTAAGTTTGACATGGACTACCTCGGCAGGTGGCGGCAATCAAGATGCTGTGCACGGCACAGGAACTGCAACTGAAGTTGCATTCTGGGCTGATGACAGTACACTTACTTCCGACAGCCGTTTGTATTGGGATGATGCCAACCTTCGTTTGGGTATTGGTACAAATACACCGAGCCAGTCGCTCGAAACACAGGGTCATATTTTGATTTCAAACGGTAATACTGCTGCACAGGAACTTCGTTTCATGGAGCCGAACGCGACCAGCAGCACAAATGAATATACAGCATTTAGAGCACAATCGCAATCGAACGACCTAACATACACGCTTCCGTCAGCAGGACCTGCCTCAGGTGGTAACGGCTCGAACCGTTTTGCGTTCTCGACAGATAATACCGGAAATAGCGCGACAATAGCATGGAATACATTCTGGTCTCCTCAAGGAAATGCAGGTGTTTCGTCAGGTTTCTTAGGAACTACCGATGCTCAACCATTAGTAATTCGCACAAATAATACAGAACGCATGAGAGTTCTCTCAGGTGGTAATGTCGGTATTGGAGCAAGTAACCCCGGTCAGCTATTGGAAACAATGAATGGAAATGCACTATTAAACAACAACAACAATACTGCAGCACAACTTCGATTTGCCGAACCATCGGGTTCAGGTTCAAATTATACTGCTTTCAGAGCATTGGCACAAACAGCAGACATTACCTATTCATTGCCAATTGCACTCCCTGCGAATAATGGATTTATGCAAACTGATAATACAGGTGTTTTATCATGGACTGCAATCCCATCCGGGCAAAGTGTAATAACCGGTACCGGTACTGCAACCCGCGTAGCATTCTGGAGTAATTCAACCGAGCTAAGTTCAGATTCGGACTTGTATTGGGACAACACAAACGACCGTTTGGGTATTGGTACAAGTTCACCGTCTCAATTGCTTGAAGTTTTGAATGGTAATGCTTATTTAAGCAACAATAATAATGTTGCTGCTCAACTTAGATTTCAAGAACCGTCAACTTTGGGTTCAAGTTATACTGCATTCCAAGCCGTAGCTCAAGCTGCAAATATTACATATTCATTGCCGAGTGCACTTCCTGCGAACAACGGTTTCATGCAATCAACAAACACAGGTACATTGTCTTGGACTGCAATCCCGTCAGGGGAATCAGTAATAACAGGAACAGGTGTTGCTACACGAGTTACATTCTGGAATTCAGCTACTTCGCTTTCTTCTGATGCAAACCTTTATTGGGATAATACAAATGACCGTTTAGGTATCGGTACTGCTACTCCGTCGCAATCACTCGAAGTGTTGAATGGTAATGCATATTTAAGCAATAATAATAATGTTGCAACGCAGCTTAGATTCCAGGAACCATCTACATCAGGTGCTAATTTCTCATCATTCAGAGCAGTAGCGCAAGCAAATAATTTTATCTATCAACTCCCTGCAGGCGGTCCTAAAGTCAATCAACCTTTGATTGCGACAGGTCTTGCTTTGAGTGGGGGTGACTCTGTCATTACATTGTCTTGGGGTAATTCTTCAAGCAATGACTGGGCGTTGCTCGGAAATGCAGGAACAGACTCAACTACAAATTTCATTGGAACTACAGATCAAAGACCAATTATCTTTAGAACAAATAGCTCAGAAGAAATGCGTATTGTTGGTGTTACCGGATACGTTGGTATCGGTACAAGTACCCCGTCTGCAAAATTATCTGTAACGGATGCAAACGCTCAAACAGCAACATTCACTACAGGATTAATTACGAACTCTGCTACATCATCCACAGCTTCGGTTACTAAAACAGGTCTGGATATTCAGTCTACAGGAAACTGGACAGGCAGTTCTGCAAAAAACATCGGATTGAACGTGAATGTAAGTGGTGGAACAACAAACTACTCAGCCCTTTTCAATGGCGGTAATGTAGGGGCAGGAACCACAGCACCAAATGTTCAAATGGATATTAACGGCGGGTTGGCAGTTCGTCCGAGCACACAGACAATAAACAGTAGTACGTCAGTAACAGTAGGTAATCGTTCTTATATCCGTTTAACACATAATGGTACGGGAAGTGCTAATTATACTTTGACCCTTTCGAACGGATTGCAAGACGGACAAGTCTTAGTTGTGCAGTTTAACGGTTGCACCGGTACTGAGAAATTGATATTTAATGATTCTGGTAATTTGAATTTGAGCGGTGTATTTTCACCGTCAGCTACTCAATCTACAATTACATTTGTGTGGGACGGTTCAAGTTGGGTCGAAACAGCCCGTTCGCTTAATTAATACTTACAGTTTTCTGCAAAAGATTCCTTACAATAAGATACTGTTTTATTTATAAGAATATTTCACTCGTAAAAGAACAACAATGAAGAATACTATCCTAACTTTCGCTCGATTTTCGATGGCAATTATAGCTGTCGTTACTTTTATGGTGCAAAACGGTAATGCTCAGAATGTGCGTACTGATCAGATAGTTGCATATCAAAATTATCTAAATCCCGGCTTTGCGATCAGATTGAGTGCTGCAAGTACTTTGGGTGTGAATTATTCTATTCTAATGCCTCCTGCTGCACCGACTGCAATCGGGCAGACGATGGCTGTGGACAGTATTTTTGGCTCAACCTACAGGATGAGTTGGCAAGCAGTAGGTGGCGGTGGAGGTGGTGGAGGAACTGATTGGTCATTGACAGGTAATACAGCTATAAACCCGGCAATAAATTATTTAGGTACCACCGATGCACAGCCGCTTATTATTAGAACAAACAATGTTGAACGTTTGCGAATACTTTCAGGTGGAAACGTCGGTATCGGAACTAATAATCCTACTCAAAAACTTCAAGTAGCCGGAAATGTATTTATTTCAGGCGGAAATCAATTTCTTTTAGGAAATGCGGGTGGCTTTACAAGCTCATTTACAACTCCCGGCGGACAGACAACAAATATTAATTATACACTTCCTCCGACTTTACCGACCGCGACTGGATTTTTACAGTCGAACAGTTCAGGTACAATGTCGTGGTTTGGTTTACCTGCCGGTGCAAGTTTGCTAAAGGGACAAATGGGTATTCCTACTCGTATTGCTTTCTGGAGTGATACTAGTGAATTAAGTCATGATGCAAATTTATTTTGGGATAATACAAACAAACGTGTAGGTGTCGGTACTGCAAATCCGAGCCAACCGTTGCACGTTGTTGGGAATGTATTGGTAGCAAGTACCGGTGGTCTGTCCAAATCACTTCAACTTCAAAACCCTGCTGCAACTTTCTTTACATCGTTCAAAGCAGGTGCTCAAACTGCAGACATAACCTATACGACCCCAATATCCTTACCTCCGATTAACGGCTTTATGCAAACTAATAATTCGGGTACGATGACCTGGCAGGCGATTCCTTCCGGGCAAAGTGTAGTCACCGGTAAGGGGTCATTTACAAGGGTTGCTTTTTGGAGTGATACGACTCAGTTAAGCTCTAATGCTAATTTGTATTGGGATGACATTAACAGCCGTTTGGGTATCGGAACATCAACCCCCAGTCAGCCAATGCAATTAAAAGGCAATGCGCTGTTATCGGCTGTAAGCGGCAGTGCTCCACAACTTCAAATGGAAAATCCTGCCGGAACATTCAAAACAACATTTCAAGCAGGAGCGCAAACATCAAATATAAACTATCTTTTGCCTACATCTCTGCCGGCATCTTCGGGCTATCTTCTCTCTAATGCTACAGGCAATATGAATTGGCAGGCAATTCCATTCGGAGAAACATTGGTAACAGGTACGGGCGTGGCTACTCGTGTTGCTTTCTGGACCAGTGGAACTGCTTTAGGATCTAATTCTAATTTGTTCTGGGATAATACAAACAGTCGCCTTGGAATCGGTGAAAACAACCCGACCCAGCCACTTCATGTGAAAGGTAATATTCTGATTTCCGCAAATCTTGGGAATGCAAATCAATTGCAACTTCAAGAACCTGACGGTGTATTCTCAAGTACATTCAAAGCTGCAGACCAAGTAACGGCAATTGATTATACCTTGCCGGGAACAAAACCTACAGCAAATCAAATACTTACGGTAACAAATGTTGCCGGAACAAATGTCACTCTTGATTGGGTGAGTTCAGGCGGTAGTGCAGGATGGTCATTAACAGGTAATGGCGGCACTACACCGGGAACAAATTACGTAGGTACAACCGATAATAAAGTTTTTGAAATTCATGTTAACGAAACTGACGCTGCACTGCAAGGCAGCAAACGTGTAATGAAATTCGAACCGAATGCAACGAGTGCAAATCTTATAGGCGGTTATCAGGCAAATTCTGTCACAGCCGGCAAAGTCGGTGCCGTAATCGGCGGCGGCGGCTCTAATGGAAATACAAATTCTGTAACAGATGATTATGGTGCAATTGTCGGCGGGCTTGCAAACTTAGCAGGACGCAGGTCGTTCGTAGGCGGTGGTGAAACTAACCTTGCAACCGGAGCCAGAAGTGTTGTTGGCGGCGGTGAAACAAATACTGCCGGCGGTATAACAAGCGTAATACTAGGCGGAAGCAATAATTCGGCATCTGGTGATTCAAGCTCGATTTTGGGTGGAAGAAGCAATACAGCTTCGGGGAAATATGCCTCAGTACTTGGCGGTCTCGGACTAAAGCTCGGCGCAAAAAGTGTTGGATATAGTGGACAGTCGGGTGCTACTCAAACAGATTTGAGCAGTGGTTCTAATATTGCTTATTTTGGTGATGTGAATATGTGGATAGGTAATACAACCAGCTCTTCAGCCGAACTTCGCTTCTACGAGCCAAATAGCTCAGCAACATATTCCGGTACAAATTTTACTTCATTTAAAGCAGGAACTCAAAATACTGATATTTCGTATGTACTTCCGCTTGTTTCTGGAAATGTAAATGAAGTGCTGCATAATGACGGGTCGGGAAATCTATCGTGGTCTAACCCAATAGCGGGCGGTAATCTATCGTATAGTACCACCTCTCCGGGAACGTATGGCGGCAATCAAAACAATCTTTCACTTGGTGTTGCGAATTATTCGGTTTTCAGAATCGGTGCCACAGCAGCAATTAATATAACAGGTATTGATGCAGCAGGTGTTGCCGATGGTAGAATGATAATTCTCATTAATATAGGTGCAAATGCAATCACTCTCCAAAATAATGATGCTAACTCAAATGCTGCAAATCGTTTCCGTCTTAAAGCAGCAACTTTGGTACTAAATACTGACGAAGTAGTACAATTAATGTATGATGCAACTACAGGTCGTTGGAGACCAATTGCAATCTACTAAAGCAAGTATTAACCATTTAATATTGCTTGGTACTGTTATTCTCCACCAATGAAGAGCAAATTCGATGAAAAACTATAAAATATTACTTCTTATATTCGGTTTCTTTGGTATCGTTAGCGTATCTGATGCGCAAGTAGCCGGAAGCTTACGATCAGAATATAGATTGTCTTTCTTGAATCCCGGAGTTCAAAATTCATGGCTTGTGCTGACACCTCCGGCTGATCTTACAGGTCAATTCTCGCTTACGTTGCCAATTCCACCGTTGGAAGACGGTTTTCTCTTGAAAATTGATAAACAAGGTGTGATTACCCCATATAGAATGGATCTTTTTGCACCGATGGCTGATTATGAACAGCAGAAAAAAGAAAATACTCTGCTAAAACAGCAAATGCAGCAGCTTGAAATACGTTTGGCTCAACTTGAAACGGCAGTACAAGCAGCTGTTACAGGTCAAAGCAGAATTGCTCAACGTGGCGGTGATTTCCCGATGGTCAATCGTAATGAGCCGAACCCCTTTTCCGAAAGTACCGTTATTTCATATTATATACCCGAAACGGTTAGCAAAGCTGAAATCATTATTGATGGTGCAACCGACGGCAAACAAATGATGAAGATTCCGGTTACAGCGAAGGGATTTAACTCGATAACAATTTTTGGCAAGGATTTAGCATCCGGGACGTATGTCTTTTATCTGCTGGCTGACGGACAGGTGTTTGGAACACAACAAATGGTTGTAGTGAAATAAATCAAGTCACCCAATTAAAATATTCTTTTTTTGCTTAGAATGAACGCACGAATTTCAATACTTACAAAATATCTTCTTTTGGTGTTACTGATGATGCCAATGGGACTTCGTGCTCAAATTATTACCAATAACGGTGCTATAATAACCGGTTCTAATGGCAGTACGGTATGGGTAAATGGTTCGTTTACCAATAAATCATCCGGGCAACTTACATTTGAAGGCGCATCACTTTTGCAAGTAAACGGTGAAATTCAAGTTCAATCGGGAATACTGACGTTTCTAGACGGTTCGAATGCTTTAACTACCGAAAACTGCATTACATTTCCTGCTGCACAAGTACTTCGATATGGAAGCGGGACGCTCTTTGTGAATAAACTCTATACAAACGGAGGATTATTAGATAACAAAGGAACTGTTGAAATTGGTAAAATTACCTTACCGACATCAATCGGTCAGCACTTTCATAATGATTCGACAGCTACATTTCTCAATAGCGGAATAGTTCGTTTACTAGCCGATAACGGACGGTTCTCAAATTACCAAGACAGCATATCCAAAGTAAGTAACGATGGTGGAATTATCGAAATGAGAGGTATCTTCAATCGTTTTACCGAAGGGAATGGTGCTGAGCCATTTTTGGGAGATAACAATTCAACTGCTCTCGGTTCACGATGGAATTTCAGAATAGGCGGACTGGTTCGATATGCTAACGAAGCTGATTCTCAATTCGTTCAGTCACGCTATTTCACAAATCTTGAAATGGATACTACTTCTCGCAAATTGATTCCTACCGATGTGTATGTAGGCGGCGACTATACAGTAACTCCAAACTCAGGACAAAGAACGTATGCCGGTGTATTCCACTATGACGGTGCAAATAATCAGGATATTTATCCGGAGAACGGAATAAATCCACTCACTAATCGGTATTACAACCTTGATTTATTGGTAAGCGACCAAACCAAAAAAAGCAGCAAATTTATAAACGATCAAGAGATTACTCGACTTGACGCAGTTCTTACCAGTGATAGTTTAGCCCCGCTTTATGTGGACGGGCAAATACATCTCGGTTATTTGGGACTCGATACTTCGATTACTCACGGTACTATTGATGTTCGCAATGACGGACTATTCGAAATGGGGAGCCGTCCGGCTGTCGTTCATGCAAATGTAACGGTCAGCCCGGGCTCATTTCAATCTCCCGACAGTGCCGGAGATGTTCATGTAGCAAGTACAGCTACATTACGATTGGTTGCAACAAACGGGAAACTTAATCTTGGAAAAACTACAAATCTCTTTGTAACCGGAGATTTTATTAATAATGGTGATGGCACAAATTTAGATGCTGACTCTAGTTCGACCGTTATATTTAATGGTTCAGCCGGACAAGAAATTGAGAAAACTATTGAAACGAACGGTTATGGTAATGTTACAACACTACAAGAAAAAAATGCTCGCGGCAATGTATTTATGACCGGAAATCTGAAAGTTGAATCAGGAAATGTAAATATGCTTGGTTCAACTCTCACAATGATTGATTCAAAAAAATCTGCTACCTATGTGGGCGGTTTGGAGGAGATAGTCGGAACAATGCGCAGATTGAACCTTCGCACAGGGAATGAACCATTTACATTTAACAATGTGAATACTACTGTCGCATTCGTTTCGGATAAGGCAACAGTGCCTCCTGATATGGCATTCACAGTTACACCACTGGCAAGCCCTGTGAACCCTGCTCTTCGATTTACAGATACTACTGATGCAAATAGAAGAATAATATTAGCATATTCAGGCAATGATGAATGGGAAGCAACTATTCGTGCGGGATACAAGATAAATGAAATTGGTGCTCAAGTGGACGAAACTCATCTTGAATTTTTTGAAACTACAGTAGACAGTGCAAAAAATATCAATACATCGCTTCTGAATCCATCAAACCAATACTCGCGGAAATTAGCAACTGCTTCGGCTATGGGCTATGTGGAGCTCCCGGGAATTCGTCCGTCTACAGTATCATCGCCGTATCCTCTGCCATCCCGTTTTACTTCAGGGAGAGATTTACTTCTCAGGTATTCACCGGGTAATCCGTATTTGGTACTCTCGGCACGTGTATTGCTTGAAGGACCGTACAGGGACGGTTCTATGGCGTATGACTTGCGAACATTGGGTCTTATTGATTCAATTGCGCCGAATATCATGCCGTACAATTTAGACCCAAATCGTCTTTTTGAAAAAGTAAGCGTAATACCTGATTCTATTGTAGACTGGGTAACAGTGGAGGTTCGTTCTGAAATGTCTGGAGGAACTAAAACTTTTCGTAATTGTTTTATTCGCTCCGACGGTATGCTGGTTGATTTCGACGGTAAAAGTGCCGTTGCGCTGCCTTTATCAATACCGGATGAATATTATGTAGTTGTCCGTCATAGAAACCACCTTGCAATTATGACTTCCAATGCTGTTCCGCTTACGCTAAAATCTGCAGGGGAAACAGGTCTTCAAACTGTAGATTTAACCGACGAAACAATTGTACTGGGTGGGGCGGAAGCTCTCAAGGCGATTGCTCGTCGCGCTGATGATTCAATTATCTACGGAATGCCGGGTGGCGACTATAATACTGATGGTATAATTGACAATGTAGATTACGACAGAATATGGGCGTGGCGCGATTACGAAGGGTATTGGAACGAAGACACAGATCTTAGTGGGATTGTTACTACAAAAGATTACAATATTAGCTGGAATAATGCTAATATGAATAAGATAACACTTGTTCCGTAAAGTGATATTATACAGTTAAGGACATAGAAGTAACAGCTTGATAACGAATAATGAATAAAAGAATACCATATTTTCTTACAGTAATAGCGATATTGTTTTTGCAGACAATATCTGCATTTGCAGTAGCAACCAATGAAATTGCAGTTGCTACAATCGCCAATCCATTGCTGGAAAAAGAAAACGAGCTGCATTTCTCCGTGAATGTTACCCGTACAACCGATGAATGGATACGGTGGGCTAATGGTACATTTCAATTTAAGGTGAGTGGGTCAGGAATCAATTATCAAAATTTGGGAGTGGCGTTACTACCTGATTCAACTGATTTGGATACTAATTATATAATTACCCCCCGAATAGTTTCACTTGATCTCGTACCCGGTTCGAAAATTAGCTATAATCGCATAAGTATTACTGTTCTAGGTCCTAAAGAATATTTCAAAGCAATGGTTGTTGCTTTGGATTCTGCAAAACCACTGAGAGTAGGGCGTTTCAAGGTTTTCACGCTTGATAATAGTCCTTTGCCCCTCGATATTGTCATTAGGTGGATGAGGGCGAATCCCGAATCATATTATAATGAATCATATTACCAAGCATCGGCTTATAAACTGCTCAACGACAGCATTCCATGGCATGAAGGCGATAATAATATCGAAATGCGAAATAAAATTGTTTTCAGGGATGCTGCAGACCGACCAGGAATACCGACAACACAGCTTACGCTATGCGATAGTACGGTGTACGAAGGTGAAAAAGTCGTCAGGTTAAGCTGGTCAACTAACGGTGAGCGAAACAGTTATGGGTTTGATATTATGCGTGCTTTGCTACCGTTTGGTGAAACCGACCCGACACAATTAACCTATACCAAAATTGCTTCCTTTCCGAATATCGGTCATGGAACAACCTTCACACCATATAGCTATGGTCCATACTTGGATTCTGCTGACCTAATTCGGGGTGAAAAATATTTCTATAAAATCATAAGTATGTCTGCTGATAATATTCCAAACGTAGATACAAACGGAAAGGTAGTGGAAAGCTACTGTTCTGTGGATATACCGTTTGCAGTTATTGTACAGGCAAAGCCAACCCCAAACCCATTCAGCGAAGGTACGGAGATAAGTTACCAACTGGATGACGATGTTTATTTAACCGTTACAGTTTATGACCCTCTAGGGCAAGAAGTAGAAATATTAATTGATAATAAGTTCTTAAAAATGGGTTCGCATACTATCAATTTTAATGCATCACAATATGCTGTTCAAGGGATGTACGAAGCAGTCTTTACTGCCTATCCAATCAATGACAGTTCGATTGAATTGTCGCGTGCCGTTGTTAAATTACAGTTGAGCCGATAAGAATATTGTGAATAATTACCTAACTATATTGACCGCTAAAACTAAGTGCAACAGTTTTTTACTTCTATTGGTAATGGCGGTAAGTCTTTTGGTTTCAGTGCCGGAAGAAGTATACTCTCAAGCATCTGTAGGTGAGTTTCGAGAAATTCGCGTTCTTCCGAGTTTAGACACCTCTGTCCGTATTCGCAAAAATGGAACATGGTGGTTTGGAGCGATGGTAGGCGGAATGGGAAATTATTATTTGGGAACACTCAATGTACCTCGCCTTGGTCCTGACCCTCGTAATGGAACAGTTGATATTACCTCCGGAGACGGGAGTGGTGTGTATGCAGGATTAATTCTTCAATACCAACCTCCGGGTGTAAATTTCGGCGGCAGTATGCGGTTGGCACTGGCTGACCGGAGAATCAGTTCCGGCTCTACTCAAATATTGAACAGCCCGAATATGAATCCGAATGAAGTGGATTCTTCATTGAATTATCTGTCTGAGGCAACAAATAATTATATTACCATTTCACCGGAACTTCGGTATAATCTTCCAATGGAGGGCTTGCATTTGCTTGGTGGCATAGATTTGGAATTTCTAGTGTCTTCACACGCAAGTTCGGGCAGGAATTTCAATAATGTCGGTAATATAACACACCTTCAAGTAGATACAAATTACAAGGCAAACCCGTTTCGTTTCGGTGGGCATCTAGGAATTGGTTTGGATATTTTTTCGGCTTCATTGGCTTCAGGAATTCGATTCCGATTATGCCCTTATGTTACTATTAATACCGGCACTGTTGTTACCAGCAGCTTGAATTCATCGTGGAATACAATATTTGCACGTTTCGGGATGGATTTTAAATTCGGTTTCGACGAAATGAAAGAATCCATTCTGCCGTTTGACCCTACATATATTGAACCGCCTCATTCACTTGCCAGTATTCAATGGGAGCGCGGTATTTCCGTACCGGGCTTGCAGCGAGCCGAACGGTTACTTGTAGCAGACTTGTCGCTAGGTGCAGTTGAAGCTCCGCTCGTTGAAGTTCCTACAGAAGCATCACTGCCTCCTGCGGAAGAAGTGAAGCCAATAATAACACCAACTATCAAAGCTGAGGAGACAACAAAGCCCGTTCTTACTGAGAAAAAAACTCCAAGAATATCTCCCGGCAAAGCAGAAACCTTTTATTTCTCAACTTCAACATCACTTGGACTCTCGCCAAATGCAGAAGCGTACCTGGACGGACTGGCTGATTATCTGAAAGCAAACCCGAAAGCAACTGTAGATATAGTAGGACACACCGACAACCAAGGGACAGAAGTTGAGCTCCAAAAAATATCAATGGACCGCGCTTTGCAAGTACGTACCTACCTTCAAAAAAAAGGAATTCCTCTCCGTCGTCTCTTTGCTTCCGGTAAGTCATCGTTCAGCAGTATTGCTGATAACCGTACCGAAGCCGGAAGAAAACGTAACCGCCGTGTAGAAATAGTTGTCAATCCATAAACTCTTTTCGTAAATTGCACTATAAATTTCTACTTTTTCGAGAAGAAATCGTAAATTAGCGCGTTCTTTAGTGAAGTTAGAATCTAATAGTGTTATTTTTCTCTATTTATTTACCGGGAGTTTGCCATGAATGAAGGGCAACAACTTATTTGTGTTATTGAAGATAATAACTCTGTCCGAAAGTTGTATTATACACTTCTCCAAAAAAGTAATTTTACAATAATCGAATTTGAAGATGGAAATCCGGCTGTAGAGTGGCTAACTACTCATAAACCTTTGGCTGTCATTTGTGACGATTTACTGCCCGATACAAATGGTAAAGAAATAATAACGGCAATCAGAAAAATGTCAGACGGAAAAAAACTTCCCGTCATTGCTATTACAGGATTTGCGCACGCTTCAGACCGTGAACGATACTTTGAAATGGGGTTTGACGGATATATTTCCAAACCTATTAACACCTCTTCCTTCGTAGATGAAATTCGTCAGATTATAGATTCCAAAAAGTAAAGTCCCGCTATTTATTTAACTTAAATTTATTCACGATTTTACGTCAGATTTCTTATGAATACTTCTTACGATTCTGTTATCAAAAGCACTGCCGGGCAAAAGAAAACCTCAATTTTCCAATTCTCAAAAACCTACCCAGCTTTTATTACGTTAGTCGTCGGTCTTGGCTTAAGTTTGCTGGTTTGGAGATATGTTGGTGAAACAGTTCGTACAGATCGTGAAACTGCTTTTGATAAGGCAGCATCATCAGTTATGAATCGTCTGCAATCAGCGTATGACAGACAAAATCAGATACTTAATTCGTTCGACGGATTGTATAAAAATTCTGTACAGGTTGTTCGTGGTGTGTTTGAGCTCTACGGCTCCATTCCAACACGTACCTACCCCTCCATATTGAGTGTGTCGTATGTGCCGTCTGTCACTGATAAAGAAAAAGAGGACTTTATATATTATGCTCGATCGGAACGATACTATGATTATGCCATTCATCCGGAAGGAACACGTGACCATTATTATCCGGTTGAATATATTGTACCACTCGAAAAAAACACCCACAGAAGCGGATTTGACCTTGCAACACAACCGGAAGCAGCAGAAACAATAGAACGTTCCAGAAAAAAAGAAGGAATTGCCTGCTCACCGTTCTATAAGGTACGCCCTGATACGACCGGATTTTTGTTGATGTTTTCAGTTCAAAAGAAAATTACCGACCCCGTAGAAATTGCACTGAAAGGGGATAAGATAGACGGTGTTGTGATGGTGGAGCTCGAAGCCCAAGGGTTTTTCAACAGTGCAATTACGAATAATTCAGTAGCTAGTGATACGAGTATTACATTTGAGTGCTTTGATAAATCGGCTTCCAATCAAAGTATTTTTGCATCCTCAAATAGAAAGACACAACAGCAAACGCCACTGATGAGCGAGGACAGAGCGTTTAATATAGCAGATAGAGAAATCAGAGTTGCTTTTGCAACTGTTCCAAATTTTGGAGGAGAATTTCAAGGGATTTTGCCTCTATTGGCTCTGCTTGGAGGTGTAGTTACTTCCTTCATCGGTTTTGGCTTTGTGCTTTCAATTGTAACTGCCCGGGCACGCGCGCTTGATTTAGCGGATAAGATGACACGTTCACAGCGTAGAATTGTAGAATCTTCTCAGGACATTATTGCGGTAATGGATTTGAATGGTGTTTGGAAGTCACTGAGTCCGGCAGTTCAATCTGTCCTTCAATTCTCTGAAAATGAATTGGTAGGAAAAAATATAGTTGACAGTTTCTTGACTGACCATGACTCAAAAAAATTACAAGCTGATTTGGCTGCTGCAAAGGACGAAGTCGGGATTATGTTTGATGTCCAGACCAAAACAAAATCAGATGAGGTTCGATGGCTAAGTTGGAACCTTACTGTTTCGCGTACTGATGGTTTGATATATGCAGTAGGTAGAGACATTACTCTCCAGAAAACAGCCGAAGCACAGTTCCAGCTTAAGAATAAACAAGTGCAGCTAGCTGAACAGTCGGCACTTGAAGCAAGTGAGTTTAAATCGAGATTCATGCGTGATTTGAGTCATAACCTTCGAAATGCCCTCACCGGAACAATGGGATTCTTGCAGCTACTCTCATCAAAAACATATTCTAATGATGAAGAACGACAAGTATTTATTACTACTGCCGAAGAAAGCTCGGAACAGCTATTTACGTTCGTTACCGATATTATTGACATAGCAGGAGATCAAGAGGTCGTTGGGGCATTTGAAAGGGACAAGGTGAAATTCTCCTCGATTGTTGCGAAAGTGCAAAAACAACTCAATTCTGAACTTCCTGAAGATTCGGAAGTTAAAATTAACATTCAAAAGGACGGTGAAAATACTGTTGCACTGGTTCATGAGGATCTGTTCATCGAATCACTTGTAAAAACGTATCTAGCTCTCAGTGGGGGAATGCAGAAATGTCAAATAGACGTAACTGTTCGTGAAAATACTTACGAAAACCTCGTAGAGGTGGAGATGCTTTCATCGCCTGATGCAATTGTTACAGAAGCAATTAAAATTTACAAAGATGAATCTACACGACTTGTAGAAGCATTGCCCAAAGACAAAAACGATGTGATGTTTAATTTGGGTTTGGCAGCAAGTGCAGTTCGCCGTTTGAATGGTGGGCTTATGATTGATTCTCTTGGTGATGGCGAGCAAAATGTTGCAATGATTACGGTACCCCTCGTAAAAGGAAAGTAAATGGTTCGGTTGGTTTCTTGAACGTGTAATTCTGCCGCCTTTCGTCGTAAGTATCGAGGGGCGGTTTCTTTTTTGGTGTTGCAATTGTACGCCAAAGTAAACCGTCATATTCAGTATAAATTACCAAGATTTTAAAGAAAATTCACACCGTTTTCACAAGAAACAGGTACTAAAATTCGTCATAATGGTGATGTGGCCAATTACAATAGTATAAATGCACATTTTACGAAGGAATTTTTATGGAAATGAATGATAAAAACCCGAATCCGCGTAATATGGGCGGAAAACTTAAAAATCTCTACAATACTTATATGCGTACTGATGATATTCAAGGAAAACAAGCTATGAATGACGATACTCTCGAACTCCATCGTGAGCCGGAAGCCGACTTGCATGAACAACAACCAAATGATGCATCTAATTTCAACGAAAGGATTGCTTCTCTCGAAAAAGAACGTGATGAAATGCGCGAACAAGCCCTGCGGCGTACAGCAGAATTAGAAAATTTCCGCCGTCGAACAGCAAAAGAAAAGCAAGAGTTAACGGAATATGCCAATCAGCATCTTCTCTTTAAAATGTTGCCCGTTATTGACGATCTGCATTCAGCTTTGAATGCCGGACAGAAAAATTCTGATTTTCAGAGTTTAATCACCGGTCTTGAAATGATATACAAAAAAGCAGTTAAAATATTCGAAGATGCCGGAGTTACTGTTATTGAGCCAAAAGCAGGTGAGCCGTTTAATGTGGATTTGCACGAGGCATTGGCGCATATTCCGTCTGAAGCACCGGAAGGGCATATCATTCAGGAAGTTCAGCGAGGTTATCTATTCCGAGATAAGGTACTGCGTCATACAAAGGTAATTACATCAGCAGGTCAACCAGAGTAAACAAGCACTAACTAAATTCGAGTAAAATATATGAGCAAATTAGATTATTATGAGGTGTTGGGAGTAAGTAAGTCTTCTTCAAACGATGAAGTAAAGAGTGCATATCGCAAACTGGCTATGCAATATCACCCCGATCGTAATCCGGACAACAAAGAAGCCGAAGAAAAATTCAAAGAAGCAACCGAGGCGTATGAAATATTGAGTGATGCCAATAAACGCTCGCGATATGATCAATTTGGTCATCAAGGGATTCGCGGCGGACAGGATTTCCATCAATATCAAAATGTCAACGACATATTCAGTGCTTTCGGTGATATGTTTGGTGGGGGAGGAGGAAGTATCTTTGACCAGTTTTTTGGTGGTGGTCAGCAGCGACGCAACCCCTCGATGGGAGAACCCGGGAGTGATATACGGATTCGATTGCCACTCACTCTGGAAGAGATAGCTGATGGCACTAAAAAGACTCTCGAAATTAAACGGATGGTACTATGTGACCCGTGTGGAGGTAAGGGTGCTAAACCGGGAAGTGGTGTGGCAAGCTGTACAAGTTGCAACGGAACAGGTGAAATCAGGCAGGTTTCTCGTTCTGTATTCGGGCAATTTGTTAATATAGCTCCTTGCGCTTCTTGCGGCGGAACAGGGCAAATTATCAAAGAGCCGTGTGCAACGTGCGGTGGCGAAGGGCGAGTTAAAGGAAAATCAATCGAAGAACTGAATATACCTTCGGGAGTCAGTACCGGCAATTTTATCCCGCTTAGAGGCAAAGGAAATGCGGGGAGGCGAGGAGGACCTGCCGGTGATGCGAATGTAATACTTGAAGAATTAGAGCATGAGCATTTTGTTCGTCAGGATGATGATATTATTTCTGAGTTGATGGTTAGTTTCCCCGAGGCAGCTTTAGGTGCAGAAGTAGAAGTACAAACAATTAACGGATTCGCTGAAATTGAGATCAAACCGGGTACACAACCGGGCACAGAAATTCGTTTGCGTAATCGTGGAATTCAGCATTTGAACGATAAGGGGAGAGGTGACCAGATCGTGAGAATTAATGTTCACGTTCCTACTTCTCTTTCATCGAAAGAGAAAGCGTTGATTAAAGATTTGGCTACTGGCGAGAATTTCTCAACACACAATGATGATAAAAAAGGTAAAGATTTCTTCGATCGAGTGAAAGAAGCATTTTCGTAATAGAAAAATTTTCACTGAACAATGAGCAAGCCGTCTTTTATTAATCGTTTGCAAGAAATCTTTAGTACAACGAAACATGAAGCTGTTTCAGTGATGCTGATTGTAAGTGGTTTAATGATAGGTGTGTGGGTGAGATATAATCCACTTGCTGATACGCATTCGCATCAATACGACCCTGTCTTTTCTCAGAAAGTTTATTCGATATTAGACAGTATTGCCGATGCTGAAGCCCGTCTTTATACAGGCGTAGATGAACAGGGGAACGCTCCTCTGAAAGCAGGAGATACTGCAAAGGCAATGGAAAGATATTCAAGTTCAAAGAAAGAAGTACCGACAAAAAAAATTAATATTTCTACAGCACTCAAAGCAGAATTAATGCGACTCCCCGGAATTGGCGAGGCAATGGCTGAGCGAATTGTAGAATATAGGAAAACAACACCATTTACTTCAACACAAGATTTAATGAATGTTAAGGGAATTGGTAAGAAAAAATTTGAGAAAATTGAGCCGTATGTTGTTTTTGAAATGAAAAAGTAATAAAGCATGGGGTTTGTTTATTATATTTTGAATTGTAGATAAAGTATGGAATCAACACTTACCATTTATTTGGGTAATGATAGAACATATATTACTGCTTTTGAACCTACTTCAAAAGGATTGGAACTTGTTTATGTTAATTCCATTCCTCAACACATAGGGGTAGACGCTGATATTACTGATATTGCACAGGGATTGGAGGTAATCTTACCTGAAATAATTGGAAAGACTGAACGGTTACGACTTTGTTTCCCAAACGAGAATATTTTTGTACATCAATTTCCGGCAGTTAAATCAGGTAATATTGATGATGTAAAACAACTGTTAGGATTAGAAATCCGCCAAGCGTATCCCCAGTATTCTTTAGAAAATTATCGCTCTATTGTACTGCCTCTTCTTCCTAAATTGGACGGAACCGAAATGATGATAGCCATGATGATTGACCAAAAGCAGCTTCATATCGGTTATGTGATTTCAGAAATTATAGGTATGCCTTGTGAGCGAATAGTAGTAAGCCAGTTTTCTTCCCACGCTGCACTTCTGTATAATTATCCCGAACAAATTGAAAATACTGTCATACTCTTTGGTGTACAAGACAGGTTCGCAGATGTCAGTGTTCTCAGGAAAGGGGAACTTGCATACTACAGTTTAGTACCGTTTAATTCAAAAGAACAGGCAGGGGTTGCATTTGAAAAAGAAGTGGAGAAGCTACTGACCGAGTATATTCCATTTGCCGATTCAGCATTCTTTTTCGGACACGGTCTTACAAGCTCTTTACTTACTTCAGTCACCAAATTACTTCCTGTATCTGCCCAACGGCTAAATGCTTTTCGCATGATGACTACTAACCTCAGCAGTCGTGATCGAGAGTATTGCATTAAATCCGCTCACCTTTACTCGCCGAATGTAGGGGCAGCTTTACCTGAGTTGCAAAACACAGAAATGATTAAATTGTAAAGAGAATGGATGATTTTATTGAAGTAAAGTGCTCTCTTTAACAAATTTTCCCTCCCTATTGAAAAATAGCACCTTAAGATTCCTCCAGAAAAGTTATTTTTGAATAAGTTTTGCGTCAAATGCCCTTTTGATGCTTATCTTACGTTCAATAATTCTACAGACAATGCAATGAGCCGTTTATGCCGCAAAATATGAAACCAAGCAAAGAAATTCAAGCCACCGTTCAAAAATTCTGGGACGTTGTGAAATTATCAGGTGAATTAATAGTTTCACTGCAAGAAGATAATGCTTCTCTTTCCCAGAAAGTAGCCGGGATTGAAGACCTCTTTGACGGAAAGAAATTGGAGTATGCTGCCTTAGCAAAAAGATTGACAGACCTTCAACAGCAAATTGACGATTACCAAGTTCGCATTCATGCTGTTAGTGTTCAAGAGTCACAGCAAAAAGATGTGTTGGATTTGCTGGAAGAGAAGAAGCGTCGTATCAGTGAACTTGAAGAAGAAGCAAGTGCTTTGCAAAATACTAACCGCACTTTGAAGGAAACGGTTGATGAATTACAAACTGCAGCCGGTCAGAATGAGCAGACATTTCGCAGGATAGAATTATTAGAACGTGAAAAAAATGAGTTGACTGAGCGGTTGGGTGAAATTCAGGAATTTGAACAAAATCGTGAAATCATTCAAAAAGAACTTGCCAGAAGAAACATAGAAGTTAATGCCAGAATCAACGAAGCCCAACAGTATAAAAACGAAATTGCGGAAATCGAAGGTAAGTTGTTTGAAATACCTAAATTAAGGGAAGAAATTGAGCGACTTACGTCTGTTCTTTCTGCAATTACCGAAGAGAGAGATACACTACTGCTAACACATACCCAAGCAGCTGAATATAAAAATACATACGAAGATTTACAAACAAAACTCAATGAATATTCCGAGCAACTTCAAGAATCACAACGCCAAAAAGATACGGATGATATAGCAATTGCTGATGCCGTTCAGCGTATAGCAGTACTTGAACAAAAACTCGTAGAAGAGCGTTCTGTACAAGAAAAACTTCATGTTGAGCTACGTTCAGCTCGGGAATATGAAGAGCAGATTGCCGGGCATCTGGGAGCTTTGGATGAATATTCATCGCAAATACTTGAACTGAAACGTCAGAAGTCGGAAATTGAACAAGAATTTACGGCAACTCAAACAGCAATGATCGCAGTTCAGACTGCATACGATTCTGAAAAATCAAGTAATTGGGAATTATCTGAAAAATACCAGATTTTATCGGTTCAATTGGTTACCGAAAGAGAAGAAAATGAGAAGCAGTTGAGGCAAAATAACGTACTCGAAGAAGTAAAGCGTACTGTAGATGAAAAAAACACTGAACTGACTGCGACAATTGCAAAAATTGATGCAGAACTTAAAGAAGCAATCTTATTCAAAACGGAAGCAGAGAAACTTTTAGAAAGGGAACTGGCTCTTCGGAAATCATTGGAAACTGAGAATAAGGTTTTTAACGAACAGCTAAGTCAAGCGAAAACTAGAGTTGAAAGTTTACAAGATGAGCTTGAAACAACAGCATTGTCGAAAGCTGATATTGAAGAGCGACTAACTCAAGAAGTAAGAAGCCACAGCGCTTTACAAATAACCAGTGAAGCTACTAACAAAGAACTAAGTATAGTTAAAAAAGAAATTATACGTTTGCAGGATGAACTGGAAAATCTTGCTCTGGCAAAAGCAGATGCTGAAGAGAAAGTTCGAAAAGCGATGGAAATTGTTGCATTGTCCGAAACAAAGGCAGAAACATCCTATAAAGAATTAAATGAAGTAAAAAAAGAAATTGCAAGTTTACACAACGAACTCGAAAAAATTGCTTTGGCAAAGGCAGATGCAGAAGAGAAATTGCTTGAGGAAATACAAATTCGTACTTCTTACGAAGTAAAATTAGAAACAGCACACAAGGGACTGGCTACTTCTAAAAAGGAAATTACAGGTTTGCATGATGACCTCGAAAAAATTGCTTTGGCTAAAGCAATTGCAGAGGAAAAATCTCGTGAAGAAGCCGAGCTCCGACGAGAGGTTTTAGAGAAATTGGAAAAAGAGATTGAAGAAAAATCTTCTCTTTCAAGAGAATTGCAGGAAAAAATAGCAAAAGAGGAACTCGGAGCAAATGAACTTGCGCTGGAAACGGCAAGAGCAAAAGATGAAGCAAAGTCTTTGCGAAAAAAACTTATTGATCTTGAAACAGAAAAAGAAGAACAGTTACAAACAATTAAACAATATCAAGAAACTCATGATGCTGTCAATCAGGTTAGTCATGAGAATAAACTGCTTGAAAAAGAACGCGATGAATTAACGGTTGAACTTAGTAAGGTTCGCCAAGCACTTCATGCTTCTAAAGACCAAATGTCCAAAAAAGAAGATGAACTTTTATCTCAAATTGAAAATCTGAGTGGAAAATTAGCAGTGATTAAAACGGAAAATGAGTTTCTGATTGCCGGATTGTCAGGTTCGGTAACTTCTGAAAATAAAAACAACAGTAGTATTGAATCCAAATCAAATCCTTTGGAAGATAAGCGTACAAATGTTGTCAATAAGATTGGAGATATTCTTGCGAGATTGGAAGAAGCACTGCACCAACCCGAAGAATAAAGTTCAGATAAAATAATTAAAGCATGAATGTTAAAAAGCTAAAGAAAACTGTAACTTTTTTTTAGTATGAAGTGTCTGTAGATTTGAATGCCGAAACCTAACTAACTATTTTGTGGAGAAATGCCATGTCGCTATCAGTCCGAAAGCCGAATGAAGACGAGTTGCGAGCAGCTGCCGACGAACTGCGTTCGGGAAGCGCGGCGGCATTTCAGATACTTTACAAACAGTATTCACAAAGTGTATATCGTTTTTGTTTGAGAATGTTAGGTGATACTGCAGGGGCGCAGGATGCTTTTCAAGAAACATTTATGAAGGTGTATGAGCATCATACAGAGTTTAGGGGTGATCATTTTCCTGCTTGGCTTTTCACGATAGCCCGTCGGATATGCCTTAATCATATCCGTTCAGTAAAAGAGCATGACATTTTTGACGAGGAAGCTCATGGCTCTGTATCATCGAATAATTCACGAGATATTGGAATGCAAATGTGTGTACACAATGCTCTAATGCATTTGCCTCTGCAACTTCGAGAAGCCGCTATCCTTAGAGAATACGAAGGGTATTCGTATCAGGAAATAGCTGAAATTGTTGGTATTGATATTTCACTGGCAAAGGTTCGCGTTCATCGCGCACGATTGCTGTTACGGAAATTATTAGCACCTGTTATGCAGGAATGGTATGAATCTTAATCTTCTTATATCGAAATACGTTGACGGCGACCTTACAGTTGAGGAAGACCAACTTCTGCGCCGTTTACTGAGCGAGCAACCTGCCGCAAAAGAAGCGTTCGATGCTGCTACCGTTTTACATTTTACGATGCTCGAGGACGCTGATTCTATTGAAATGCCTCATGATTTCCTTTTGGAGACTGAAGCAAAAATCACAATGAAATTTGCTGTTCAGGAGGCAATTACAAAAGCCAAATTAGCTGAGGAGAGGGCTAGAGCTTTTAGAAGCAAGGTCAGCAGATTTGGTTCTGTAACAGTTGCCTTGCTGCTTATTTGTACAGTTCCGTTCAGTGATATGTTCTTAGGGGGTACTGCACTCTTCTCTGCAAACGAAGTTTTAGTAAATGATGAAGCGCAAGTCTTTAATTCTTATTCAGAAGCTATTCGAGGAAGTAGTAATCAAACGAAGAGAAGAGTTCGCTCTAATCGTATGCAAACTATGCTCGTATCTGATAATAAAGTAACCTCCGGCTTTGATGAGGAAGCTATTGTATCGAACAGCATAGATGCAAACAGGTCAGAACAATCCCTAGATGCCGCATCAAGCAGACAAAGTATAGCTTCTAACCTTGCGATGCCATTCTCCAAATCTGAGTTAAATTCCTCAAGTGCATCTTCTGTTCCTCCGACATCAACCGGTCAATTACCACTAAAATCGAGAGGATCTTTACCTCTTCAATTTTCATTAGGAACGCGAACATCGGAACCATTACGTACTGAGACAGTTGATGCTTCGAGCTACGAAAAAACAGAAATACAGGTAAGTACATTTGTTGCCAATAATGTTGCAAACAGTCGTGATAATTCTACTTCTGCAACGGCTGTTTCCCAAAGCATAGCTTATTCACTTGGCGAGAGTAGCCGTATTGGGGTTGAAATAGGTTATAGAGGATATACTTATCAAGGCGGAGGAACAGTACTTGTACCACGTGGAACTGCTACTGTAGTTTCAAAATCTAAGACACTCGGAATGGATGGATTTGATGGAGGTTTGCCGATTGATGATGTTATTAGTCCAACTGCAGAGAGGGCATCATTGAGTCATATTGAAGGTTATGATGAAAAGAAAGTGGAATATGCAATTGACAAGACGATGTATTGGGGGGCAGCATTCTACGAGCATGTGTTTTATAATAGCGGAAAAATTTCTGTGAATGGAAGAGTCGGAGCGGGAGGGTCAAATGACGGTGCAATGGCATTTAGCCGTGCATTCGCTCGATATGATGTAGTGAAAGGCGTTGCACTTACGCTTGGTGCAGAAGCAAATGCCTTCATGGTGAATTTGCCGATGGTGGAAGGTAAGCACAGTGAAGTAAATTCGGGTGTATCTCTGGTCTATGGAATGCAAATTAAATTTTAAAACATATAACGATGCCGAAAAATCTGAACACATTTACAATGTTGAAAATTAAAGTTTGGCAACATTCAGTAAATCTTCTTATTTTCGTTGATGTTTATTAGTGTATTTTTTGTTTTATTGGAGTTCTTATGAAAAATTCGTTTCTTCTTTCTATTGTTTCGGTTGGATTTCTTTTTGGCACAGCCGGATTAGCTTCTGCCCAACAAATTGAAAAAATCCATGCGCCAAATGCTACATCTCCTGTTGTAGTCAGACAATTACATACCACACAAAAATTTGTACCATCTTCACGTGATGAAAGTACACCTATTGCACCAATTTCTAAAAAAGAAATTAATAATTCAATTAAGAAAAGTAAATCCGGTTCGGTACTTGGCGGTGAAAAGAAAATTACAGCCACATTACCCGGAGTTAAGATTGGTCATACCTATTATGACTTCCAGACAAATAATTCGATGCCTGAGCGACTGGCATATTATGATGACGGAAGTAACAAATTCATTCAAATGTTTTGGATGGCTGCTTTAGACAGCTCAAAAAGTGCAGCATCTGCTACTACGCTTCCTGTTTCGGGTTTTAATAACTCTCGTGGAGCACATTATGCATTTATTGATGTTACCAATTCCGATGCGCCACAAAATCAATATGAATGGGTGAAAATGGCTTCTGAAAAAAATGCCGGAGCTCCGGAACGTCGTGGATGGCCTTCTATTGTCCAATTTAAGAATGGTAGTGTAGGTACGCCTTCCCATACACCTGTAGATTTTTTCAAAAATAACGAATATGGTGATGAGAGTTTTACTCGTACTGTTGTAGATAATACCACCTCAACATGGCCTCGAGCTGCTGTTGACGGGAAAGAAGTGGTACATATTATCTATAATACTAATGCTACAACTAACTCGGATCCATCTCAAAACTTAATGTGTTATCGCCGCTCTACTGACAAGGGGGTTACTTGGGAAGCTGAGAAAGTATTTACAAACTCAGCATTTGACGGTAATTTCCCTCGTGGTGGTGGTGGTGATTCATACGCTATTGCTGCAAGAGATAATAATGTTGTAGTAATATATGGTGAATATCCTGCACAAAGAGCTCTTTATCGTAAATCTACTGATAATGGAGTTACGTGGAGTGCGCCGCTTATTGCATTTAATGCAGCACATCCAGGCAGAGACACAACAGTTGTGAGTGGAGATAATGTTGTACTTGCTTCCGAAACAGTTATTTCTAGTGGTGAACAGTTTGATGTTGTTTTAGATGCATCCGGAAATGCACATTTCGCATTCTCATTAACTCAAAGTTTCCTAACATCAGCCGGAATAAAGCAAGTAATTGATGGTAAAGACAGCATAACTAATCGAAGCGATACAATTCATTATTTAGATAATAGTGCAGATTATAATGATGCAAATATCGGAATATGTTATTACAAAGAAGGCGACCAATTTATCTATTACATAGCAAGACCAGCTTCCCTTAATTGGGATGGTAATGGTGTTGTTGTAAGTCGTAGAGCTCAATCAGGTCTCAGTCGTTACCCTCAGTTGGGTCTTGATGCCGATGATAATGTCTATATGGTATTTACCTCAATAAAAAATGGTGATACGAAAACAGTAGGTCTCGATACAACGACCACAGACCCAAATACAGGTCGAGACGGTATAGTTGATATTGAGGCAGAAGGGCTGATGGGGCATATATATGTAACTCATCGTCTAAGCGGAAGCAATCCAAATTGGTCTGCACCTAAAGATATTACTCCGGAAGGTGTAGATTGTCTGTTTGGAACTCTCTGCAATAATGTAATTGATGGAAAAATGTATATCGGCTATTCGGCAGACGGAACACCGGGAGATCGTGTTACAAGTGTCGAGCTTCCAACTGAGCAAACAGAAATTTATATGTACCCATTCCCGACTGCGGATTTAAACACGATCCCACCGGTCGGAGTAGAAGAAGAAGCAGATGCCAATAATGGTCTTGCGCTTGTCGCTCAACCAAACCCAACCAATGGCATGACTGTTCTTGCATTTGCCGTACCACAAACAGGTAATGCAAGAGTTACAATAACAAACACACTTGGAATGAATGTTGCAAATCTCTATAATGGCTTGCTTTCAGCGGGAACGACGCAAAGTGTTAGTTTCGATGCTCAAAATCTTGCTTCGGGAGCATATTATGCAACGCTCGAAATTAACGGACTAAGAGTTACTAAGTTGATAACAATTGTAAAATAAAAATACTTCTAATTATACGGGACAGACGCAAGCCGAACAAAGCCGGTTGTCCCGTATTACTGAATCCAACGCCTTGAAAATCACACCCGGTAGCTCTATCTTTTTTATTGATAATAGGTTATAAGTATTTGCAAAGAATAATACTTTGCTGATAGGTGCTATAGGTATGTTAAATAGAGTAAGTCGTCTGAATTTTTTAAAAAGATAAATATTAATTCTTTTATACATTTTTTAAGGGAGAACGGTATGAAACGTAATCTACTTCTTCTGGTTATCATGATGATAACGATGCCGATAGTCGCCTCAGCGGGTATCACGGGTATTTTATCGGGTAAGGTCGTAGATGATAAAGGGAAGCCCGTGGGTGGGGCATCTATACGTATTAAAGGTACGACGCGTGGAGGTAATGCCAAACTCAATGGTTCATTTGCAATCTCTAATATTACTGCAGGTAGCTATGAAATATTAGTAAAAGCAGTAAACTATAAAGATTATACAACTAATGTGAGAATTTCCGCCGACCAAACTACTGAAATTACAGTGAAAATGGTTGAATCGGTTGTGCAAACTAAGGATGTTGTTATTACCGCCGAAGCTGAAAAGAAATTAGTTGATAAAGGTAATATAGGAAGTATCCGTAGCAGTACCGGTGATGAAAATACAAAAATAGCCCGTGAAACAGTGCAACAAGCTGTTGCATTGAAGGCAGGTGTACAAGCAGTTGGTGGTGGATTCGAAATTCGCGGAAGCCGTTCGAATGAAACTCAAATTCGTGTTGATGGTTTGGATTTGGGAGACCAATTTACAGGTGGATTTGGCAATGCAGGATTTAACTACACACCAACCGTCAGTAGTTTTGCTGTTGAAGAAGTTCAAGTATTGACAGGTGGCTTTTCTGCTGAATACGGTAACGCGCTTGGCGGTGTTGTCAATACAGTTGTGAAAACAGGAAGAACAGATTCTTATGAAGGATTCGCACGTTGGAGAACAGATGCACCTACATTATTTGGCAAAGCCGGTAATGGCATTCAGTTGATGGGAAAGAATGAAAATACATTTGAATTAGGAGTCGGTGGGCCAATTCCTTTATTAGAAGGATCAAGTTTCTTCTTAACAGGGAAGCATGCATATCAAAAATATGGAACAAATGGTCTGGGGGTAATGGATCCTTGGGGGAATAATTTAGGACAACTTGAAAATACTCAAACTTGGGTTAAGAATATTACTGGTCGGATTAGATTTTCATTTAACAATATCTCGCTGAATATTGGTGGTCAATACGGTATATCTCAACGTGAGAGGGGGTCATGGGGATGGCTGTACGCAAATGACTACGGGGTAACAAATATGCGAACAGTAGATGGGCGTTCATTCGGTGATACAAATTTTGTGAGAGAGAGTATTGCAAAACCTGCTGTAGTAAATTCAAATGTAAGTAATATGTTTGTTTCGATTAATCATACTTTAAGTGATAATACATACTACGAATTTAAAATTTCGACGAATATTAATAATAGTGACGCATCAAAACGGAGTAGTTTTAATGATCCTTCACTTCTTGGTGGATTTGAGGTCTATACCCCGGCAGACAATTTTGCTTCAGAGTTTGACGCAACAAATCCATTTCAGCTAGCTTCGGGCCATGACCGTGCAATTGATGTTTTTCAATCGATCACAAAAACGGTTGCAACTGTTGACGGGTATGGAAGCAATGATATTCTTCAAAGAAATCATATAACAGGCTATATTGAGGGACCAGCTGACGCGTCCGGTACGCAAAATCCTTATGGATTAGCCGGGTATTTTAATCAACATGGAAATGAGCGTAATTTTGATTTTAGGCGTTCTACCTTTCTTCAGTTCGACGGTAACTTTAATACGATTATTAATGCAAATGATGCTACTTCTGTAAAACATAATATTAAAGCAGGTTTTGAGCTGCGAACTTTTACTCTTAAACGTCATCAAAACAGTCTGCCTTGGGATGGAAATGCTTTTTATGATGTATATACCGACGAGTATGGAGGTAATCCTTATGCAGATAATGAAATAGCAAAGCAAATTACGGAACAACCCAAAAAGCCGCTTTCGGGAGCAGTTTATGTTCAAGACCAAATGACCTATATGGGTATTATTGTTAATCCCGGCTTACGGTTGGATTTCACAGATCCAAACTCTACATATCGTTTGCCAAGTGCTTATTTCAGGCCAATTACTCAAGATACCGGTTTTGCAAAGACTACTCTTAAATATCAAGTCAGTCCCCGAATTACTGTTGCATACCCTATAACCGACCGTTCGATTCTTAACATAAGTTACGGTATATATTTTCAAATGCCTGTGCTTAGCCAATTATACGATGCATTCAATACAGATCGTCTTCGTGGAGGTAGTATTCTCGGTAATCCTGAGTTGCCTGCACAACGTACAAACCAATATCAAATTGCATATAATTTGCAACTTACAGACGATTTTGCATTTGATGTAACAGCTTATTATAAGGATAATTACAATCAAACAGGTATCGTACGTGTGTATGCAATACCTGACCCGTATGATGAGTATAGTGTATCGGAATATGGCAATAGCCGTGGAATTGAAATTACATTCAAGAAACGCCCTACAAATAATATTGGTTTGAATCTCAATTATACTTTTTCTTCGACCACAGCAACTTCATCGGCTACGGAAGATAACTATAACCGCCCAGTTGATCCATATACAAATAAAACCGCATTCCCACTCTCTGAATATCCTTATTCAAACGACCGACGTCATCAGCTGACCGGCATTATTGACTTTGTTTGGTCACGTGATGAAGGGCCTGCAATTGGTGGAATTAAACCGCTTGAAAATGTAAATCTAAACTTTACTAATCGTTTTCAATCCGGTACTCCCTTTACACGATTAAGTCCTAAAGGTGTTGCAATTAGTGATTTTAATTCGGAACGTCAGCCATCTTCGTGGCAAACAGATATGCGCTTTTCTAAAGCATTTCCTTTGAAAGATTGGTTCGGAGAAAGTTTTAATAAATCAACTCTAGAGTTCTTTGTTGATGTTTTAAATATATTTAACCGTACAAGTTTTACCAGTGTCTATGCACGAAGCGGTGACCCTGATCAGGATAATGATCAATATAATCGTTCGCTTGGTGATTTTAGCCAAACAGTTTATTATAAAACTGCAACCCTAACTAACGCAACAACTTTTCGTTCTGACCAATACGATCGTTTTGGAAATAGATTATATACTCAGCAAGCTGACTTTAATAGCGATGGTCAAGTTACTCAACTAGAAAAATATCAATCCTATCAAAATTTTGTTAGAACGGCACAATCTAGACGTGCTGCAAATTATCAAGCTCCTCGTCAAGTTTTCTTCGGTTTTATGGTTCGGTTCTAATTTATTTTCAATTGCAAATTATAGTTTATATTACTGAGAGGAAAGTTTCCTATGAAAACACTAACTAAAATGGTCGTTCTTGGATTTGTGCTTCTGAGCGTATTAGCCAATGTGCAAGCCAGAACCAAAGAGCAAAACAAAAGCAAAAAGCAAGAAGGTGCTGAAGTCCTTCGTAAAGCAGAGGGGACTTTTGATCTTCAAAAAAATAAAGTAAGTAGAATTGAACTGTTTTCAACAAACTATGGTCTGATTGGACATGATGTAAAGAAAAATGTTGGTGGAGGGATATGGCCACGTGGTTCACAAAACCAATATATTTATGGAGGTGGAATTTGGTTCGCTGCAAAAAAACTCAAGAAAAACGGTGATACAGCACGTCTAGTTGAGATTGGTTATAACCCAAACTCAGGTGCATCATGGTTCGCTCCGGGTATGATTGAAGATGGTGATGAGTATTCGGATGATCTTCGGAACAAATATCGAGTATATTTTTCAACAGATTTTAGACCCAATGGAGTACCGTTCAATCCTGCAGATGGCCCAAATTGGCCAATTTGGGATAGCAGTTTGGATCCTTTAGATACACTCAAAGTTGATAGGTACTTGGGGAATTACGTTGATGATATAAACCAAAGAAATAAAACAAATAATCCCAAAGGACCTGCTTTTATTTCGGGTGAAGATATTTTTTCTGTATTTAAAGATACAGACTTGAACAGATTTGAAGGTGGTGTTGGTACACGTCGGAGCCAAGGATTTCCATTGAGATTACAGTACGAACAAATGATATATTCGTGGGGTTTTGGAGATTATCGTGATTTTATGTTTATTAAGTATTTTGTAATTAATAAATCTAAAGACACACTATATGATTGTTGGGTTTCTCCTGCTTTTGATATGGATATTGCACCAACAACAAACACTCAAAATGGTGCAGGAAATGATCATACACGTTTCTACGATGAAACAGACACATTGAATTTGGCAATACAATGGTCAGACGGAACTCAAGGGGAAAGTCGTAAAGGATTTGGATACATTGGATTTGATTTTTTAGAAAGTCCTGCCTTAGATGCCAGTAATTACATTCGTCATGACAAGAAATATTATGCAGGTAAAGAGCAGCTGGGGTTGATTTCATTCCGAAATTGGACAATTGATAATGACCCTAAAGACAATGGCGACCGTTATGATTTTATGTCTCAAAAGAACTTGAAAGATGGTGATAACGGAGCTGGCGATAAGAGATTCTTGATGTCGACCGGTCCATTTAATCTTCGTCCTCAAGATACAGCTAGAGTAGTAGTTGGCCTAATAATGGCAAATACTACAAAAGGTGGAGATGCTACCGGTGTTGCTCCTGATTTAGATGAACTTATCCGTAAGGATAAATTTGCTCAAACTGTATATGATAATAATTTTCGTGCTCCAATCCCACCGGATGCAGGTCCAATAACTTGGAAACCGCTTAATAATGCTATGAGTATTTTCTGGGATAGTACCTCCGAAATGTCGTATGATGCTCTCGAAGAAGGAATGGATTTTTTGGGGTACCGATTGTACAGAGCACGCCGTGATGATTTAGATTCTTTTGATGTGGATCAACGAGCTGCACCAATTAATAGAGGACCATTTGGCTGGAAACAAGTAGCTCAATGGGAGATGTCTCTCCCTTTCGTAAAATCACTCGTGCAGGCTGGAGATGAATCCGACTCGCCATATTTTGATTCACTTCAATTAGTAAGCAAAGTAGATTCTTTTACATTTAATGTAAGCAGGTTTGCAGTTGGTATTGGTTTGTGGGGCAAGTATTTCAGAAGCTTGTCTGCTTCTGATCTTCAAAAGGCATTATCAGGACGAATTGTTGTCTCCCGAGCTTTAGTAACAGCTCCTCCAAGTACATTGCCTGAACTAATAATGTTACTAAAAACAGGTAAAGCAAATCTTGTATATGCTGATATTGAACCGGATACTAATGTTCGTAAAAGAATACGACAAGAAGTAATAGCTCCATATATGGATAGTATTACTAATCATCGCACTTTCATTGATCTTGGTGATGATGATGGTGACGGGGTTATAACCGAAGATCCTAATCCTGTCAAAACTGAAAAATTATTAAACAACGTGGATTACTATTACCGTTTACTTGCTTATGATGAAGGCGACTTCAAACAATTCAGCCCTATAAAAATTAACGTAGGAATTTCTGAATTAAACCAGCAAAAAGTATATCCTTATGCTGCTCCTGCAGGAGCCAGAACGTCGTCAGTAGAAATTGTATCAGTTGACAGTGGACTAATCGGAGGATTATATAATTTTAAGTTTAAAGTTCTTGACCAAGACAGGTTCAATCAGCTTTTCACAAATGCAGATAACGAAGGTCACGAATTAGAACTCGAATTTCAACCAGCATGGTCGGCTGCACCTTTTCCTGCAATTTCTGTTGATAATCCAAATCCTCCAAGATATGGATTATATATGCCGAGAATTACTCTAACTGATAAAACGACAGGGAAGCCGCTTTATAACGGTACAACATTCTTAGAACCAACACTCTGCAATACATCAATACTTAAATTATTCTCAGAAAATGCAGCAACATATATCCAATCTGATTCTATTCAAAGAGATTCAATTAGTGGCGAAGTGAATACATTCGGCGTTCCGACTGATAAGGGAAAAGTTCTTCGTTCCGGATCGTTCACAACCGACAAAACCAGTAGTGGAGCAACTTGCTATAGCAGTCTTTTAGACAATGATGCAAAGCAGACACTTGGGTTCTCGTTTGACTATGGTGTTCAACAGCAAGGCGGGGTCTATCGTTTCGATACAATGTATATTTCAAAAAATGGTTCCGGTGCGACTACTACACTTAGTAGAACAGCCGATGAAGCATTTATGACTGCTGCACAGGTTGATACTATTGCTATTACAGCAGCTGGTGCGTTAATTGGTTTCAAGAGTTTTAATAATGGGGCAGGTCAATATGAACTTGAATTTACCGAAGGTGGCATTGATACTTTAGAAGTGAAGTATGGTGGCAACATTCCTACGATAAAAAAGAAGTTTGCAGCAAAATATCTCAATTTACGTGTTAATAATAAAATTACGTATAAAAGATTAAATGAAAATGGTGATTCGGTTTTAGTGTCATATCCTCTGGAAATACCATTTAATTCACAGGTGATATCAACAAATAATCCATTTCCAACACCTGTAAATAATCCTATAGGCGTATATAATCTCTCTTCATATGGTTGGGTAAATGGACGGGACTACGGTACTGTATCTGGAAGTAATTTAAGAAGTCGTCAACAAGTAGGAATAGTTGGACAAGGTCGTTATTATCTAACAACCACTGCACCTTCTGATTCTGTATGGAAATTTGATACATTGGATTTTATACATTCATTTATAATTGCTGGAGGCGAGGTAGTTTTAGATTATGCGAATAAAGGATATCGAAATAGAACCATTCGTTTAGGAGAAAGGAATGCTTCGACAGATTTCCGCTATGGAAATGATTTTCAAGTCGGTGATAAAATTGAAATAGATGTTACAGGCGGAGCTGTAGGGTTTCCGCTTCCCGGTGCGAAGGTTAGAGCAAAAGTTATTACCAGTGTTCCTAAGATTGAACAATATACAGACGATATGTTAAATCAGATAAAAGTAGTTCCAAATCCATATTATGTGACTGATCAAGTACAGCGTTCGCCGTATGATGCAAAAATATTCTTTACAAAACTGCCAAAACAATGTACGATATCTATCTATACTGTTACCGGTGAATTAGTGAAGAAACTTGAACACAATGAATTTACTTCGCCTGCACCGGATAAATATGCTGTAGAGATTTGGGATTTACTGAGTACAAATCGTCAGCGTGTAGCAAGTCAAACTTTAATAGCAAAAATTGAAACACCTAATGGTGCCAATACAATCCAAAAATTTTCGGTTGTTGTCGGAAGTTTCCGATTAATACCGGAGTAATTTTTCTTGTCGGTAAAGAGACCTTATGGAAAACACCATAAGGTCTTGATACTGATGTAGAAAACATAAAATAAATCTTCAATACAAGAATATTACCTTAGGAGATATAAAATGAAAAAAATAATACAGTGTTTAGCTGTTGCTTCACTTGGATTTATAGTAACTTCAGCAACTCTTTTGGCTGAGGATACACAACCGGGAAGCTCGTCGGCAGGGGATTTTCGTAAAGTCGGAGCAGCAGGTTCTCAATTTTTGAAAATTGGTGTTGGAGCACGCGCTTCGGGTATGGCTGGGGCGTACGGCAGTGTCGGTAATGATATTTCGTCACTTTATTGGAATGCGGCAGGAATTGCTGAGATTAAAGAAATCGCAGGAAGCTTTTCATATACATCTTGGTTTGCCGGATTCTCCCATAATTTTGTTGGTGGATGTGTTCCTCTTAGCGATAAGTATCGTGCTGCTTTCAGTATCACTTCATTCACAAGTAATCAAATTCCGATTACAACTATTGAAAAAGAACAAGGAACAGGCGCTAGCTATAGTGTTTCTGATTTTGCTTTAGGACTTTCTTTTGGTGGATATATCACCGACCAATTTGCATTTGGAGCTACATTGAAGTATATACAGAATGCTTTTTCCAGTGTCTCTGCCAGTGGTGTAGCTTTTGACCTCGGAACAGTTTATAAAACAGGTTTTCAAGGAACAAATGTAGGGTTCTCGATACATAATTTGGGTGCTCAGCAAAACTATACTGGACAGGATCTAAATCGTACTGGGAAAACTGTGTCGGAACAGTATGCAAGTCCTAATGATTTGCAATTGTTAACGAGCCCGTTCAATTTGCCGCTAACATTCAGAGCAAGTATTTCAACTGATATTATGAGTTTTGTAAACGGTGAAACTATTACACCAACTGATGCCGAACACAAATGGATTGCTTGTGTGGATTTTGAAACTCTCTCTGATACACCCGAACAATTCTCTATAGGTACAGAGTATGTTTGGAAGAATTTTGTTGCGATACGAGGTGGCTATCGATTTGGTCACGACTCTTTTGGAGTAGCAGGTGGGGTAGGACTTAAATATATAAGTGGAGGCTTTGATGGTCAGATTGACTACTCAATAAGTCCTGCTCAAGATTTAGGTCTTGTAAACCGCTTTTCAGTCTCTGTTAGAGTGCCATGATTTGGTAAGTTAATGTAATTTTAACTGTATAAATATTTATTTTGATAGTTTTTATTGTTGCCGTTGGAGTTTGTTCAACGGCAATTTTAATGTTAATTAGATTTTATTTTAGTACTCAAGGATTGGTTATGAAAAAGCATATGCTACTCTATATTGCATTGATGCTTATGATCGTACCGGCTAGAGGTAAGCAAATTCCTTTTACGATAGATGGTGCTCAGTTCCGCTACGATGATACACATAATTTATGGGAATTTTATTATTGTTTCCCTGATACTGCTTTAAAGTATGTTAGCTCTAAAAATAGTAAAAAATATATTGGCTCGCTTCATATTAATTTGCAAATTCGCACAACATCTTTGGACGTAATTGAGCAAAATGAATGGATTGTAGATAATTATTCAGATACAATTATTAGAGCGAACGAAAGTAATCTTATTGGACAAAAGTCATTTATCCTTTTAAATGGGCAATACACAGTAGAAATAGAAATATACGATGTAAATGACTCTTCTTCTCATGCAAAAACTACTCTTCAGTTACTAATTAGGCCTATCTTAAAAACTTCAATTAGTTTAAGCGACATAGAACTTGCAACAGAGATTGTTCATCAAGAATCGTTATCCGAGAGAAATATAAATCAAGTGTTTGCCAAGAATACATTATATGTTGTTCCTAATCCAAAACATGAGTTTATTGGAATTACACCTGCACTTTCTGTTTATGCTGAAATATATAATGCTAAAGTGTTTGCTCGTGACAGTATCCGAATTGAATATAAAATTCTTGATGGGGCAAAACGTGAGCAATTTATGGTACAGTTTTTTCGTAAAGCGATTTCAGATGCACTGGTTGAATCAACTTCAATACCGTTAGATGGTTTAGCAAGTGGTATATATTATCTTCAGCTTACGGTGCAATCAACTCGAAATACGGCAGATAGAGCTCAAGCATTAAAGAAATTTTATGTTTTGAATCCTGAAATGCCTGTTGAATTAGCACCCTCGCTTACAGAAGATGAACTGTTCCATATAAGTGAATTTGCAACGCTCGAGCCAGATAGAATACTTGAAGAATTTACCAAAGCAAAGGTGTTAGCATCGCAAGCGGAAGTTCAGTTGTACGAATCATTATCTGATAATACCGCTAAACAGAAGTTTATGTATCGTTTTTGGAAGCAGCGCGACCCCAACCTAGAGACAAGTGAGAATGAGCGTTTAGATGAGTTTCGCAAGGCAGTAAAACATGCTAATACATATTATTCAAGTATCCTGATCAAGGAGGGATGGCGTAGTGACCCAGGTAGAGTTTTACTAAAGTACGGTTTCCCTTCACAAATAGATCGCTATCCACAAAAAAGTGAAACACGTCCTTACGAAGAATGGTTCTATAATAATGTTCAAGGCGGGGTTTCATTTCAGTTCGTTGATATGAAAGGGTATGGCAACTATGTACAGGTAAATTCTAATGCAATAGGGGAATCCAGAAATGAAAAGTGGTTTGAGAAGTATGTAAAGATGTTTGAAACTCAAACTGACAGTGAAATAATTGCTACTCCTAAGTAGATAGCATGAATCAATTTATCAATTACACCATCGCTTTTTGTTTGCAGTGCATTGGTGCTGTGAGTGGATTGCATCCACAAAAAATCAGATTAATGCTTGGAGCATTCTTAGGATTTATCCTTATGAATATAAGTTCAAAGAGATATAAACTTACACTTCGTAATATCCAATCAGCTTTCCCAGAAAAAAGTAAACAATGGCATCTCAATATTGCTCGTGCTTCTTATAAAAATCTTGGGATTGTTCTTGCGGAAATACTTGCTTTCCCTTGGTTAAATAATTCCAAAATCAGCAAATTAATTAGATATAAAAATATTGAATTACTGGAGCAAGCGGCTTCTCGAAAAAAGGGGTTGATACTACTGTCAGGGCATTACGGGAATTGGGAATTGCTCGCTTATTCAGCAGGATTATTATCGGGCATTTCAATAAATGTAGTAGTAATCCAACAGCATAACCAATACGCTGACGAACATATCAATCAGTTTCGCACACGACACAATAATAGGATTATCCCAACAGCAAATGCAGCTCGTCAAATAGTACAAAAGTTGCGTTTAGGTGAAACTGTTGCTTTACTTGCTGACCAAGCAGCCGATGGCTCTAAAGATATTTTTGTTGAGTTTTTTGGTCGTCCAGCAGCAACTTATGAAACACCGGCTGCACTTGCGCTTAAATTTGGAGTGCCAATAATCATTGGGTTTGCGCAGCGTGACAAGGATGGATTATATACTGTTGAACTGCAAGAAATAGTTCATGATGACTTAGAATATTCCAAGCAGGGAATTCTAGAGCTAACGAAACGCCATGTAGCTGCACTAGAACAAGCAATACGCGAAAGACCTGAATTGTGGGCATGGCAACATAATCGCTGGAAATATGAACATCGTTGATTTTTCACGTTTTGCAATTATCCAAACTGCATTCTTGGGTGATGTTGCACTCGCACTTCCACTCGCTGATACTATTCGTCATTACAAACCGGATGCTGACATTACTTTCGTAACTACACCCCTCGCTTTACCACTTGTGGAGTGTTCGACGTCAATTACAACTGCACTGCCATTCGATAAGCGAAATGCTCATAACGGTCTGACGGGGATTCGTTCATTGGCTTCCCAGATGAGAAAAAATAAAATTGAATGCATCATTGCACCACACCGTTCATTACGTACTACACTTCTGACTTTTCTATCGCAGCCAAAATTTTCAGTAGGGTTTTCTAGAAACGCTGCATCGTTTCTCTATTCTAAACGTATTAACCACTTCACTCACCTCCACGAAGTTGAGCGTAATATTATGCTGCTTAGTGCCTTCGATGATATTCAAAACCCGATAGACAAACCGATACCACCACCCAAAGTAGCAATCCCACACGATGATCTAATAAAAATTAATAATATAATTAATCAGGGGATACAAGCTCCGATTATTGCCATTGCGCCCGGTTCTGTTTGGGCTACAAAACGTTGGTGCGAAGAATATTTCGTTTCTACAGCTCAATTTCTAATTGCAAAAGGATATTCCTGTATCTTCATCGGTGGAAATGATGACATTGAATTGTGTAATCGTTTGGCAATAGCTTCGGGAGCAGTCTCGCTTGCAGGTAAAACGACGATTATTCAAACGATCGCTTTGCTAAAGCAATGTGCTGCTCTGCTTACTAATGATTCAGCACCAACACATCTTGCATGGATTGCTGAATGCCCCACTGCTACAATTTTTGGAGCTACTTCGCCGAAATTTGGGTTTGCTCCTCGTGGTAGCTCAAGTAAAATTCTTCAAAATGAAACGCTCTCGTGCCGACCATGTGCAATTCATGGTGGAAACAGCTGCCCGCTCGGTACACTAGAGTGTATGAAATCAGTAAGACCTGAGCGTGCCTTGTATGCAATTGAGAGTATTGTTGCAAAATAGTTTCCCTAAAAAGCCGCGTTAAAACGCTGGAAATTTTGTAATTTGCCACTCAAAAACGAAAATGTGCGGCTATTTATACTTGTAATAATAATGAAAAACGTTCCTAATTTAACACCCACCAAAAAAAATAATTCCAAATCTGAAAAAGAACTGGGTGTTCGTATCAATAAATATCTTGCTGATGCCGGAATATGTTCGCGAAGAGCAGCAGAAGATTTGGTACGTGAGGGTGTAGTTAAAATCAACCGTGAGGTCGTCTCTGATCTCGGTCGGCGTGTACTTACAAGTGATTTTGTGACAGTAAGAGGTGAACCTGTAACGATATATAAAAACCTTGTCTATATCTTGCTGAATAAACCAAAGGATTATATAACCACAACAAGTGATGAAAAAGGGCGAAAAACAGTCATGGATATTGTTCGTAAGCGCGATCGAATATTTCCAGTAGGGCGGCTCGACCGCAATACAACCGGTGCACTTCTGATGACCAACGATGGTGACCTTGCTTATCGCCTTACTCACCCAAGTTTTGAAGTTCCGAGGGTCTATAATGTCGTGCTTGACAAAAAAATAGAGCTCGATGATGCGAAAAAAATAAGTGAAGGAATAGAACTTGAGGACGGCAAGACTTCGCCATGTGAAGTTTTGGTTCAGCCAACCGACCGTTCACATATAACACTCGAATTGCATGAAGGGCGTAACCGTGAAGTAAGAAGAATATTTGAATCTTTGGGATATGAAGTAAAGCGCCTTGACCGTAAAAGCTTTGCTACACTCTCTACTCGCGGATTAGCTCGTGGAGAATACAGGCATTTATCGCGCGGTGAGGTTTTGCATCTTAGAATGTCCGTCGGTTTAGAATGATTTTTCGCAAAAAAATAAAGTATAAGTTTATAGTACATTTATAGGAACGAACATGAAAATTCTATTCTCATTCATTTTCCTCTGCTTTATGGCTTCAGCGAATCTCCACGCTCAAGATAACCCTCCTAATGCTAATGCCCCAAGTGAAAATCTACCAAGTACAAGTGCACTCCCAAAAGAAATCGTTGGAATGAGTACAGAATTTTTCAAGTTGATGATGGTCGGGAATACCGGAGAAGCATTTAAAAAGTTGCTTCAAAACAGCCCGATAGGTGAAAAACCTGAACAAATAAAACGTCTGACCGATCAAGCAAAACGCGCCGAGGATATATACGGGCTTATGAAAGGATTTGAGCGGGTTGGGTCGGAATCTGTTGCTGAATCATATATTCGTCTTCGGTATTTAGTCTTGCACGATAAATACCCGATGCGTTGGATATTTACCTTCTACAGGTCACCCACTAAAGGGTGGATAGCAGTTAATGTAAAATTTGATGATGATTCAGAGTACTTTTTTTCAAAAGAGTAATACCGATAAAATATAAAACTGTTCTATTGTCGTTGAAGTCGTTTAAACTTTGGTAATCATTAAGAAGGCAGCAATGAAATGCCAGTT
>CAZGNO010000030.1:0-43024 GCA_964527785.1 uncultured Chitinophagaceae bacterium | reverse complement strand
TGTCATTGTATTATTTTGTAGGCGGCTCGGCGACTATCAGGAACTCAGCATGACTAACAAGCTCAAGTCACACAGAGCTTGTTGAAGTGTTCAATTACTTGCCAAATTATGGGTATTAATTGCGACGATTATTTTTTGCCTCAGCACTTACTGGGACAAAATAAATTGTATTAAAAATAAATTGTATTATTGAATAGCTGTCATTCTGAAGGAGTCTTCGACTGAAGAATCTCCGTAATGTAATACAAAAACTGACTTAATCAGCATACTGAGATTCTTTGCCGACATTCAAAATGGCGGTACTGAATCTGTCAATTTATTTAGCCCTATCACTTACTTAAGTGATGTCACGCAAGATTATATTGATTAGACCTTATCAACAACAAATTTACACATGAGTAGGCGAGCAAAGTCAAGTCAAGTCAGGTGCTACACCTGACTTTCATTACTTACCAATTAAAGCGCATAAGTTTATTAAATAAATACTGTTTGCTTATATAGTCCATAAAAAGGTATTTTTGTTGAAGTCAGGTGTAGCACCTGACTTTACTAGGGAAGAAACACAATACATTAATTGTTGCGTAACATCAGTGAGGAAATAGTGTTAACAATAGAACAGTTTATAGTAAAAGTGATAAAGTCTAATGATTGATATTTTTTGCCGTAAAATTTCAATTTAAGGATACCAACATAAATTTAGATTCATCAGTTTACCACTCCTAAAAAATGCACTTGGTTATCTTTTAGGTGTAACCACTTTTTCATATTCTTGTAATCCGAATTAAAAGAATACTCCTAAGATTTTATCTTATTTATCATAAGGCGCAATTCTTCATATAAGAATCCAATCCCAATTCTATTATCAACCCCTTAGAAAAAAAAATTTGGATAATTAGTTGTATAATGATATCTTAGAGGTGAGTTGTAAGCAATACTTTTTCATTTCGCTTATATGGAGTGCCTTTATGTTTTTCCGCACATTAACCATTGTCGCCACAGCAATTGGTCTTCTGGTTAGTTGCAATGTTCGTGCGCCTGCCGATGGAACGGATAATCCGGTAAATAGTGACTCTAAGTTTGCATTGGAATTTAACGGAACAACAGATCACATTGTTATTGAGAATATGCCTAAATCCATTGGAGTAAACAGTACAACTACTGCATGGATATACAAAACGCGTCCAGCAACTACCCAGCAATGGGTCGTTGGTATGGGTGCCAGGCAAAATCTTATTGTTCAAGGAGATGGACGTATCGCTATAGCAAATTATCTTGCAAAAGGACGTCCGGATGGAGAGCTTGACCCCGGATATTGGTGTGCAGTTGCAGATACCGGACAAATTCCACTTAATACGTGGGTGCATTATGCCGGTGTATTTGAAACAGATAATGAAACAACCACACTACGATTATATAGAAATGGTGATTTAATCAGCGAACAAACGTTTAATTATGCGGTTAATGGAAACCCCGGTTGTGACGGATTTATCGGAGGAGTTCACACCGGTAACAAAAGTCCTGAGTGTAATTTCACCAGCCCACAGCGTTTTGTTGGACAGTTGGATGAGCTTAGTATGTGGGAACGTTCATTGTCTTCATCAGAAATTAAAGATGTAATGAAACGAAAATTAAATCATAACGACGAAGGGTTAATCGGATATTGGCCATTTGAAGAAGGTATTGGAGTGTTGTCAATTGACCGAAGTAAATACTCCAATCACGCTAATTTGATATATGGAGCCAGATGGATTAAATTACATTAATCAGAGCTTATTGATATTCCTCAGTTTATTTTTAAATTTGCAAATAGAAATTTATCATCTATTCAAATACTTACACCTTTATTAATAACCAGTTTTTACCAGCTATTCAAATGTAAACAAGAATCATATTTTTGATATTTATTTGAAATTTGATTGTTGTTGATTTGATACTCATCAGACGGCTAAAGTACACTCATATATAACTCATCTAATGCCAAGCTCGGCACTGCAATAAAACTTTGGGTAGTTGGTTATATTTTGTTAAGTTAGAATCAGCTTTTCAGCAATATTTTTTCATCCTTTATTTTTGGAGTACCTTATGTTTTTCCGTACACTTACCCTTCTTGCGGCAATTACCTTAATGACCGGCTGCAACCTTCTTGATCCTATTGATGGCGAAGATAATCCTGCAAATAACGATGCTGGTTTTGCATTGGAATTTAACGGGTCAACTGATCATATCGTCATCGAAAATATACCTAAATCTATTGGAGTGAATAGTACAACTACCTCATGGATATATAAGACACAGGAGGCAACTACCCAGCAATGGATTGTCGGGATGGGCGCACGTCAGAGTCTCATTGTTCAAGGTGACGGACGCGTTGCAATAACAAACTACTTGGCTAAAGGTAGAGCAAGCAATTATCTTGATCCCGGATACTGGTGCTCAGTTGCCGATCCGGAACAAGTTCAGCTTAATACATGGGTACACTATGCCGGTGTAATTGAGACAGATGGCACAAATACAACATTAAAGCTATACCGAAATGGAAGTTTAGTAAATGAAAAGACTTTCGATTACGCTGTAAATGGAAATCCCGGATGTGACGGATTTATTGGAGGAGTTCATACGGGGTTTAAAGGACCAGAATGCCACTTTACCAGTCCTCAGCGTTTTGTAGGGAAGATTGACGAACTTAGTATGTGGAGCCGTTCTTTATCTTCTTCTGAAATTGCAAAAGTCATGAACAGGAATATAAACTGTTATGATGAAGGATTGATTGGATATTGGCCATTTGAAGAGGGTAAAGGGCAAGTAACAATTGATAAAAGTAAATACTCGAACGATGCAAGTTTGATATACGGTGCTAAGTGGGTTACTTTAAAATAAGCTATGCTGTTGTTTGAATTAATTTATATACTCAGATTCTATAATTGGATATCCATTATGAGCATTGAAATATTTACTTACTTAAAATCGGTACAATACTCAAAGATTGTTTTAGCAGTTGTAATTTTTATTATCAGTTCATTACTTTTTCTTGAAACCGGGTGTTCTACTGATCCTATAACCAAAGTAGTAACTGATACTGTCCGTGTTCATGATACCACAGTAATTTCCAAGTCAAAATACGGAATGTACTTTTCGGGTTCAAACGGATATATTTCAATTCCAAACATTCCCAATGTAACCGGTGCAAATTCTTCAAGAATGGTTTGGATATATGTTAATTCAGTTCCTGACAAACAGCAGTGGATTTTTGGACAAGGATCAAGAGAAAGTATAATTATCCAAGATAACGGTAAAGTTGCCTTTTCTAATCTTTTTCCCAAAGGTTGGCAAACAATAGAGGATGATAGTACTGTTCCTACTAATCGTTGGATGCACTATGCGGCTGTGCAAGAAGTAGATGCTTCTACAACAACATTAAAACTTTTCAGAGATGGTAACCTAATAAACTCAAAAGTCGTATCGGAGATAATAGAAATGAACTCCGGTTGTAATTTATTTATTGGGGGAGTTGAGATAGGTGGAAGTGGAGATTGTCAGTTTAAGACTCCTCAAAGTTTCTCTGGATTTATTGATGAAGTTAGTATTTGGTCAATACCCTTGACAAAAGAACAGATTAATGCTAAGATGAAAACGCTTTTAACTAGTCAAGAAAGTGGTCTTGCGGCGTATTATTCATTTGAAAACAATACCGGAAAAACTACTACTGATGATAGTGGTCATAACAATACAGGACAGTTAAGTAATAATGGTGTATTGGTTATGCCAATTGGTGCTCCATTTAGTTCGAAAGGTCAAATTAACCATTAATCTTCAAAATAATTTCAACACATTTCTGAAACCTCATCTAATGGATTTGCATTTATTAGTACAATCAACGGATGAGGTTTTTTAATTATTCCTTTGAAACATCTATCACATTCCAATTCTCTTTTCTCCAACTAATATCTTGTTTGTTGTAAACAACAAAAGCATTTCCAACTAGTGAGAGAAGCGGTAAATCACTCTTAGAATCGGAATACGAATAGGAATTTGCCCAGTCATATTCTTTCCAAGTTAATATACTTTTTAAGCTGTTGATTTTCTTTTCACCCAAACATTCCTCACCTACCCCGATAAACTTACCTTCATTAAAAATCAATTCAGTGGAAACAATGTAATCTATAGTGTAGCTTTTCGCATAATATTGTAAATAAGTGTCAAAACCACCGGAAGCTATTACAACCGTATGTCCACATTTCTGATGCCATTGTAGTTTCTCAACAATACTTTTATGTTCAAGTTTAAGTAAAACTTCATTGTTGAACTCAGAAGCAATGTTCTCAAATAGCTTCTTATCTTTTCCTTTCAATGGTGCAAACAGATAGTTCTTATGCTCTAAGCTCAAATCATTATCTTTGGGTGGTGAACTAAATAGTTTTCTTAGCTTTAATTGAGTTTTGATAAACCAGTTACTCTCTTTTTTATAGAGATAATCTAAAAATAAATTAATGGATTGCCCATCAACAAGAGTGTCGCAAAAGTCAAACAATGCAATTATTTTCTTACTCATTACTCAAAACACATTCTTATTGAGTTAATAATTAGAGCATTCTCATCTTTATTACGAGAAGCAATCCTAACAAATTGCCCGTCAAGACCAATTTTATCAGCACAGTTTCGAGTATAAATGCCATGGCTGATGAGTAGCTTAGAAACAAAATCAGTAGAAGACGACCCGTCCTTTAGTTCAACTAATCCAAAGTTAGCCATTCCTGGGTATAGCTGAATCTGTGGGATAGTACTTAACTCTTTAAAAAAATCTTGTGTCTCTTGAATATACTGGATTCGTACCTTTTCATACTCTTTCAGAAAACTACTATGGACATAAAGTCGAAAAAAGTACTCGGCTAGCCCACCTGAATTCCAAAGGAAACCGTTCTTTAACAAATACGACACCCTTTTACTGTCCATAATCGCATACCCGGCTCTAACTCCAGCAATACCAAAATCCTTCGACATGCTTTTAATCACAATTAGATTCGGGTAGTCTCTTACAAGCTCGGTTGCACTTTTCATTTCATACGTTTCATCTTCATAGGCAAAATGAATAAAACTCTCGTCAATAATTACTGTGCTTACTTCAGTTAGATTCGCCAGTAAATACTTAATATCCGAATACTTAACATATCCTCCGTCCGGATTGTTAGGATTAATAATTACAATTGTATCCGGCTTTTCTGCTTTTACAACTTGAAGATATTTCTCTATGTTAAGTCTATAGTTCTCATCTTTTTCTAACTTGTTAAAAATTATTTCTGTACCTTCTTTTACAAATTCATAGTATGATGAAAATGTAGGGATGTTAACTATAATTTTATTTCGAGTAAAGTTGTGAATTACAGCTTGGATAATTTCAATTGCTCCGTTACCAATAAAAATATTTTTAGAACTTACATTAAGGCATTCAGATAAAATCTCAGCTATAACACTGTTTTGAGAAGGGTAGAACTCCAGTACGTCACGCATTTTTCTTGAATCAACCAAATCCCGTTTTAAATACGTAAAAAATAACTCAGTTGCATAAGGGTTCGATAGGAAACACGCATCAACATGAATATTCAGTTCGGGGATTTTTTCAGCAATTGTAAAAATACTCGGAGAGTGTGTACCGGCTTCATCTTTTAATTTTTTTATTTTCGAGGCAATTTCCTGCTCTTTTTGATTCAACAGTATCATAGATATTATTTAATTAGGGATTCAATAGCTTTTACTTTACCGGTTTTTTGGTTACGTACAATTTCCGGGACGATATGCAAACTCATGGGTAAGTCACCAACTCTATAGGATAAGGCAATTTTAATTTGTTCTCTATCTTCGTCAGAAATATCAGAGTGTTCAACTAGCTCTATCTTTAGTGTCTTATCAATATTTTGTGTTATTTTAAATTGTTTGATTTTTTCAAAGACTTGCATTGCAGTATAAATATTTGCAGTCGGGATTTTAGTATTATCACTTTTTATTAAAATATCATCCGACCGACCATCAATCGCCTTGAATGGAATACTGAGCCCTCTCCCGCATTGGCAAATACCGATATGCTCTGAAGTGATTGCAATATCACCGGTTGCATATCGAATCAGAGGCATTACATCATTATTTAATGAAGTTGCAAGAATTTGGTTGTTTTCATCTAATTCGATTATTCCATATTCATCATTATTATGATAATTACCGTACCCGCATTGTTGCACTGTTACAGAACGCTCATTTTGACCATACCAATCAAGCACTTTAAATCCCCAATGATTCTCAATTGTTTCACGATATTGCGGAAGGAATGATTCTGAGGAAGTAACTAAAGTTTTGATTGAGTCTAAATGGATATTCTTTTCTTTCAAAAGAAGACTAAAGATATAAACAGAACTGGCATATCCCCTTATAATTTTTGCCTTAGATTTTTGAATTACAGCAAGATAATATTCTAAATTACTCTCGTTTATATCGAATGCTGACAAATACCAGTAATTATCTTTTCTGCGTAAAAGCGGCTCACCTTGTTTTGGAGCATAGCTTCTAATTGATATTACAGGGTCACCCGGTTTATATTGATATGCGAGCCCCATACTCCAAGCCCTTGCTGACATAATGTTTTCAAATGAGTCACTATAGAAGGGTACTATAAAGTGAAATGGTTTACCTGATGAACCTGAAGTATGAGACCATTGAACGTGATTTTTATTTACTTTACTACTAATAAACTCATCTAAATTAGTATGAATAATCTCTTTATTTACAATCGGGAATTTATTAAGTTCTTCTAATGTAAAATTAGTAAAGTTGATTTTATCTTTCAAATCTTGATAGAACGGAACATTGTGTACTGCCCGGAAAATTATATGTTTTAATTTTTCTGTCTGAATGCTTTGTAATTTTTTAGGGTTAAAAAATTGACTCTGCATATAGTAATTATAATTCTTTTTATAGTGTATTCGATTTAGTATGTTTCTATAATAATGATGCAATGACTTCATTTAAAACACCTTAGTATAATGGAGAGCGAGGAAAATCATCTTTGCAAATTCTTTTACAGCATCTCTTATCACTTTCAACAAGAAGAATTTTGTAGTATGCCCGAACATAGAATTACCCCAAATTAACATTACAAAATACTGTGGCAAAGAAATAAGTCAAGTAAAGATTAATCTCAATGGATAGTAAGACGAATTGCTTTCAAAAATCGTACACCTGTGTCATCCCCCTCTAAAAAAGCGAATCCATATGTGCAGGCAGAATAGTAGATGGTGCCGAAAATTTTTCATCAAGTAATTCCGGTACATCCAATCCCACATTTTTAACCATCTTAGAAACAGGTTTTACTACCATTTCTGCTGATGGATATGGCTTGAGCAAGTCTGTATGCTGTTTCAGAAACAAATCATCAGAAAGCCATTTATCTTGATTTGCGGTAAGAATTACACCCATTCGATGATGAATCGGAGCTATAAGTTCATTTGGTTCAGTCGTAATTGTGGTAAAGGATTGCACTACATCACCCGCCGGGCTTTTCCATGTTTCCCACAATCCAGCAAATGCAAACGTTTCACCGGATTTTAAAGAAATAAGTAGTGGCTGTTTACCTTTTCCTGTAGGCATCCATTCATAATATCCGTCAGCAGGGATAAGGCATCTCCTTGATTTGAGTGCTTCACGAAAACTTGGTTTCTCGGCTAGCGTTTCGGAACGGGCATTGATTAATTTACTTCCAATTGCCATACTTTCAGCCCATGAGGGTATTAACCCCCATCGCATCAATTTCATTATACGAACACCTCTCTCGATAATAACTACAGGAAGCAATTGGGTTGGGGCAGCATTGTAGCGGGCTGTAAATTCAAAATTAGGTGTCGGTACACCGAATTTAGTAGCAATTTCTTCGAGAGTATGAAATAATATGTAACGTCCAGGCATTCTTTTTCCTTAATAGTACTATACTCGATAATGAAGTAAGGTATGGATGTCTAATCAAAAAATACGAAAAACAAGATGTAACTTAGCATAATTTAGCCGACTTTCCAACTTTCTATTTGAAGTTTGAATGAATTATTGTAGTTTGTACCCATGAAGCGTCTGAAACATACTCCAACAACACTACGTCCGGTTATTACTTTCCAAAATAATGGGAATAGTGTTATTATTACACTCCAAAATCCAGTTGTTCTTGGATATTCGGGTGAATTCGCAGCTGCGCTCACCTCAGTCGCAATACCTACAGAATGTTCAAATGTTACAATAGATTTATCATCTGTCGAGCAGTATGATTCATATCTTGTATTGCTGATTTCACAGATTAGATTACAACTAAAAAGTACTCATGCTACGCTTGAACTACAAGGAATGACCCCGCAGATGGAGAAGTTTATTCAACTCCTCGAAACTCCACTGCTGAAAACAAAGTCACGACCTGAGCTTCCATCCTTTTTGAGTGGTTATATTGCTAATGTCGGTAGTATCTCAATGGCATTGATAGCAGATTTTCGATTTTTCGTTGAGTTTCTGGGTGAAGTGTTTACAAATATCATTCGTTTGGTATGGAGTCCGCGCTCTATTCGATGGAAAGATTTTCCGTTCTATTTTCTTCGTGCAGGTGTTAATGCTGTACCAATAGTCGTATTGGTTGGATTCCTTATAGGGTTGATAATCGGCTATCAAGGCGCGATGCAGCTTCACCAATTTGGTGCAGATATTTTTCTTGCGGATCTGGTCGGGATTTCAATTACCCGCGAACTTGCTCCGCTTATGACCGCAATAATAGTTGCAGGAAGATCGGGTTCGGCATTCGCTGCTGAAATTGGAACTATGAAAGTGTCGGAAGAATTAGACGCACTCAGTTCAATGGGATTGAACGTTTATAGTTTTTTAATTACTCCACGCATATTGGCTGTTTGCTTTGCTATTCCCTTTCTAGTTGTTTTTTCGGATATTGCAGGAATTATCGGCGGTTTGATAACGGGAATGACTGTTTTAGATTTGACTATGACCGGCTATTTCAATGAAATGCAGATTGCACTTACCTATAATCATATATTCAGTGGTATATTTAAAAGTTTCTTCTTGGGGTTCATCATTGCCGCTGTAGGATGTTTGCGCGGACTCCAAGTGCATGGCGGAGCGGAAAGTGTGGGAAGATATACGACTGCTGCGGTCGTAACGGGTATATTATTAACTATAATTGTAGATGCAATTTTTACACTATTGTATCAAACTGTCGGAATTTAAACTGAATTATAAGACTTTCTTCTACACCTGTGAATCCATCTGTTCCCATCATCGAAGCACGAAATTTGACTGTTCGTTTTGGCGAGCGTACAATTTTTAAGAATGTCAGTTTCACGGTCAATCGTGGGGATATTCTTGTAATTTTGGGTGGTAGCGGATGCGGAAAATCTACACTATTGCGTACTCTGACAGGACTGAATCAACCTACAGAAGGACAGGTTTTTATTGCAGGCGAAGATTTTACGGCAGCAACAGGTGAGGATCGAATTCGGCTACTTCGTAAGTTTGGAATATTATTCCAGTCAGGTGGATTATTTGCTTCAATGTCTTTAGCCGAAAATATCGCTTTGCCGCTTCAAACATATACTAATCTCACAGATCAGGATATTGAGACAATGATTACGCTCAAACTCGGTGCGGTAGGGCTAGACGGTTTTCAAGAATTTCTGCCGTCAGAAATAAGCGGCGGAATGAAGAAACGTGCAGGACTGGCACGGGCGATGGCACTCGACCCTGAAATTCTTTTTTTCGATGAACCGTCTGCCGGCTTAGACCCTATTAGTTCTGTTTCACTTGATAATCTAATTCTCAATCTTAATTCTGCACTCGGGACAACGATGATTGTGGTGACGCACGAGCTTGACAGTATTAATACTATCGCTCAGAATGCACTTATGCTTGACCGAGATGCTCAAGGGATTATTGCCATAGGAACACTTGATGAAGTGAAGAGCAATACATCCAATCCGAGGATTAGCCATTTTTTCAATCGGATTGCGGAGGAGTAAGAATGTTTGAGCTATGTTATACTGATTTTACATAACATAAGAGCTCTTCAACGCAGATAATTTTCATTGATAGGACTCTAAATATTTCTACGAGTCTATGTAAGAACCCAAGATTATAAAACTGTTGTAATTCATAAAAATACTATTTGAACTTCAGTTCAGCGAGGTATATATGGCTAATCTTCCTTCACGTCGTCGTTCAAGCCCATTTCTAATCGGTCTGTTTGTGCTTTCGGGCATTGCAGTTGTTGTTGTTGGGATATTTTGGCTGGGTGCATCGAAGTTTTTTCAGGAATACCGCTATTTCGTTACCTATTTCGAGAGTTCCGTTTCAGGTGTGGAGACAGGGCAGCCCGTAAAATATCAAGGCGTTCCGGTAGGGAATGTCCACTCGGTTCGTTTGGCTCCGGATGGCAAGCTCATTGAAATAACCATACAAGTAGACCGGAAAATGACCATTAACGATGATATTTGTATTCGTATCGAGATGGCAGGACTCGCCGGAGGAAAATTCCTGCAATTGTATTATCCCGATAATCCTAACGAATTTTCTACAGTTCCCCGCCTTACATTTACTCCTGAATATCCTGTAATACGTGCAACTCCTTCTACACTGGATGCAATGAAACTCTCGATTGATGAGGTAATGACTAATTTACTGGCAATTGATACCAAAAATATATCCAACGAAACTATCCGCTTTATGCATAATGCTGCAGAGCTTTTAGGTGACCCTCGTCTCAAACAAATGATAAAAGATATTGATGAAGCAAGTCTTTCGATTGGAGCTCTCACAAACAAAGCCGATGATTCACATATTATTGAAAATTTCACAACGGTAAGTGAAAACCTTATTCAAACTACCGATAAATTCCAAGCTGCAGCCGAAAGTTTAAATTCTCAAATACAGCAACTCGAGCTTCAAGCTAAAGCAGACCGCGCCTATACACGGTACGACAGCGTTATGCAAAAGGCAGAAGGTGCTATAGGAACAATAAGTACAAGTTCGCAAAGAGTATTGTTTACTCTGCAACAAACAATTGAAGACCTCGGTGCAACGAACAGACAACTTCGTAAATTTGTTCGTTCAGTGAACGACAATGCTTCGCAAATGCTTCTCAGTGAACCGCCACCTAAAGAAAAGTAAGATAAACAGTATGTCAGCACATTCACTTTCGATTATATTAGGTGTGAAACTCTTCCTTATGAAAACTATGAAAATATTCTGTGTTATTCTTGCTCTTACACTTGTAGCGTGTATTTCTATCAAAACGGAATATCAGCCGATTAGCTATTATAGACTTACGCAAAAACCGAGTGTTGTTAAAAATATTGAACCACTGGCGGGTACATTGCTTGTACGTCAGGTAAATATTGATGGTGAGTATGACAGCGATAAATTATTACTATTAAGCAGCGAGAGTCAATTGCAACCCTATAATTATCATCGGTGGGCAACTGAAGTGTCGGAACTTGCCACTAACTTTATAGTAAACAGATACGCAAACTACAAAGTTTTTTCCGGTGGTGTCGTCGGGTCGAATTCCATGAGTACGGCTGATTACATTTTGGAGAATCGCATAACAGAAATGGCGGCTCACAATAGTGAATCTGTAAGCAGAGATTCTAATTTTGTAGAACTAAGAATGATGACTTCGTTAGTACAAATTAATACCCGAAAAGGGGAGAAATCATTACTGATGCAGAAAACATACTCAATTACAAACAACCGGAGTGATAATCTCGTTACAAGCATCCCTTCTGCATACAGCAGCGCATTTTCAAGACTGTGTGACGAAATGCTTGTTGATGTTATGAGGGCAATTAAGCAATGATAACGATTCGATTATTTACACGTGGAATCAAGTATTATGTGTAATTACCGATGCTTTTAAGAATACCTAGATGATTTTTACTGTCACAATTTCCATTGAAACTACCATGAAACGAATCTTTTTCCTATCAGTATTTATCCTTTGTTTAGTAGCAACCACCGATGCTTTTGCTCAAATTCCACGCATCATGACATATCAAGGGGTAATTACCAATCAGGATGGTACATCCTTACCGGATGGAACATACACCTTGGGTTTTTCAATGTACACAGAAGAGACAGGAGGTTCTCCGATTTGGTCGGAAACACAGAATGTTTCTGTTGCTAAAGCTTTGTTTAATGTTATTTTGGGAACAAATTCTCCACTTAATATTCCGTTTGACAAGCAATATTGGCTGAGTATTAAAGTAATCAGTTCGGGTTTTGAATTGACACCGAGAATACGGCTTACCGCGTCCCCGTATTCATTTCAATCCTTGGGTATACCTGACGGAAGCATATCAATTTCAAAAATCAAACCGGACGGCTCGGTAAACGGGCAAGTACTTACTTCTACAGGCACAACAGTAGAATGGCGAACTCCGACAAGTGGAGGTGGCGGCGGTAATAAAGGTGATATTACAGCAGTAATATCCGGAGCGGGCTTAGGTGGTGGTGGTGCTGAGGGTGATGTTACTGTATTTGTTCGTCCTAAAGGAATTACTTCAGATCTTATTGACGACGGAGCAATTACTACTATAAAGATACAAGACGGAGCAATTACCCCTGCTAAATTTGCGACTGGAACTAGTTTCGCACCTACCGGTGCGGCAGGAGGTGAGCTGACCGGTACGTACCCAAACCCACGGATTGCCCGTAATGCAATCAAAGACACTAATATTCTTGATAATTCAATAAGTGGTGCAAAAATTATTGATGGGGCTATTACTCCTCCCAAAATAGCAAACGACGCAATAAACTCACAGAAAATTCTCGATCTCTCAATCCAAAACACTGATATCGCTAATTTGACTATCTCACTCGATAAATTAAATCCTGTTTCAGCTACTACCGGGCAAGTTGTAATATATAACGGTTCGAATATCGTTTGGGGTAATCCCACTGCTTCAAAGTTAATATTGCCGTATGCTGACAGTTCTTCATCGTTAACTACAACCTTTTTTCTCAAAAATACAGGAACGGGTACAACCGCTGCTTTTGAGAATACTGCCTCCAATAATGGAACGAGTGTTCTATCTGCAATTCATAGAGGTAATGGAAAAGCCGGATATTTCGGTATTGTTAACTCCTCAAATTCCAATTCTGCCCTTTTTGCAACTTCAAATGGAAGCGGACCATCTTTGGAACTGACTGCAAGTGGTTCCGGAAATGGTATTACGAGCTATGTCTCCGGTACAGGGCGCGCCGGATTATTCCAAGTTAATAATTCCACAAGTACAACAAGTGCATTCGAAGTAATCACTAATAGTGCCGGTGATGGGCTAACAGTAAATCAAACCGGCAGCGGATATGCGATGAATGTATCTAAATCAAGTGGCGGGACTGCAGCTCTTATCAATTTTACTACAACAAGCAGTGCGGGTAATGCCCATGCATTGGAGGTACGTAATACAGGTGGTGGCTGGACTGCATATATACAAGGCACCGGTGGTGCAAGTAAAGGTCTGTTCGTGTCTTCACCTACTGTCGGGCTTCAAGTAACAGGAAGTAAGAATGCTGTAGTAAATACAACCGACGGAGCAAGGGCATTATATTGTGAAGAAGCGAGTGAAGTGTGGTTCACTGATTATGGCTTTGGAAAAATAAACGGAAACTCTGTAATCATCACTTTTGATAACAAATTCTTGGAAACAGTCAATACAAACGAACCCTACCATGTTTTCCTTCAATCCTACGGCGAGGCAGAGTTCTATGTGTCCAAACGAACCCCAACTTCATTTGAGGTACGAGTACGTGGAAATGAACTTGCATCATCAGAATTTTCATTTCGGATAGTTGCAAAAAGACGCGGCTACGAATCAATGCGGCTTGAACGAGCACCGTGGGCAGATGATGATATTAATTTGAAGCCGAAGGCAGTTAAAACTGTAGAATAGAATTTTGTACATGAATGCAGCGTAATAAAGAGAACAAGAAAAAATTATAATAATTTTTTCTTGTTCTCTTTTCTTTTTAATAACAAATTAATTCACTTTTTAATGGATCGTGTTTTTACCTCATTTTTATCGTCTAATAAATAACAGGTGGTCAGTTATTTTTTCTTTTTTGGCTACTTATCACCACATACTATCCTTGTAACCTTGGTTTTAAGCCCTTTTTGTCTTTGGTATGATGCTTGTATTCATCACCTGATTAAAGGACAAAAGTAAAGTTTTGCAGATTCCTGCCGATACAATGTCCTATAGTACTTCTTATTCCACAGGATGTGGCTTATTAACTTTATTTTTCTCATGGAGGTTTTATGATTTGCTCTACGCTATGCAATCGCCGTCGAACTGTGTTTCGACGCCTTGCTCTTGCGGCTTTCGTCTTTTTGTCTTTGTCTGTGGGGGCATTTGAGTCCCATGCACAAAACTTTGTTGCTACGCTTCGTCAGAGGCGGCACTACGATCAGATTCACGTAGAAGTGTGGTTAAAATCCGTCTCAGCTTCGAATACAACACGACTTGGTTCGGGTTCGTTTGCTATACACTATAATTCAACGTATCTAACACCGAATGTCCCTGCGGCGTATCCGGATCCAACGACTGCGACAACGGATTCTATTATCTATGACTTAGATCAAACAGTTCCTGCAACGGCTCCTGTTGAAAATATTACCTCAGGTGTGTCATTGGCTTCGGGTGTCGGTACTAATGGTTATTCTGACCCTACCACACAAGCATATGGTAATGCATCTGATGCTATTTATTCACTCGAAATTAATCTTGCTACTCTTGGAGTAAGCGGAATAGTTCCGGGTAGTACAGGACGCGGTACATTTTTAGGAAGATTAATATTTGATATAAACAACGTTGCTGTCCCTGCCGACAGTTTAACAAGAATTGCATGGAATCCTCGCACAGATGCGGGTGATGTTCGTATCTTCGATCGCGACAGTAACGATATCGAATCACAAGTTTCATTTGTTGATCCGAATGCCTTTACAGTTATCGGTGTAACAGTCCTCAACGCAAACGGTCCTTCTGAAGTAGTTGACAGAGACAGAGGAGCTGCTCCGCTTTCTCCATATCTCGGTACATCATTGAATACTCCGCTTGCTGCCGCTAATAACGGTTATGCAATTTTCTTTGAACGCAGCATTGACCGTACGGTTTATACCCCTGCTGTTGTAGATGAAGATCTCGGCTATGCTTTTGATTATTCTCTTAATGGTGGTACATCGTGGACTGAACTTGGTCGCGTCGGTGAAACAGTTGACCCGTCTAACGCTATTACCCCATCGGCTGCCGCACTTGTAAACGGTTCTATTAATAACCCTAATAACGCTGCAGCATATACAATTACTGATATGAACGGTAATCCTCTAACTACACAAGCACGTCTTCGGAATGCTGTACGTGTATTTTGGAGCCCAGATGCAACGTTCCCAAGCCGTTCAGAAGAAGGTAGAATGAGAATTCGCCAATTGGCTAACGGTATTTCCGTTGCTATTTCAGGTCGTACAGACGATCCTGAAGGAATTCTTGATGAAAGTGATACAAATTTTGTTATCGGACGTTTGTTCTTTGCACAGCTAAACGGAACAGACCAATATTTCAGAACAGGTAATAATTACAGCAATTCTACACAATTGACTGTTGAAACATGGATTAATCTTAATGAATACAAAGCAGACGGTTCTGAAACAGGTATTGTTGCTTCCAGTGCCGGACCTGTATCGGGTGCAGAAGAAGGACAGTGGATACTCTATTTGAAAGACGGGCGTTATCCTGCTTTCCGTGCCCGTGAAATTAACGGTCGTGGTCCAAGTGGTTATATTGCTGAAGTTGTAGCATATGATTCATTGCTTGTAGCAAGCGATGCTTATCCGCTTGGTTCAGCTCATAGTGAAAACTGGGTGCATATATCGGCAACAGTAGCCGACAATATCGTCTCTTTATATGTAAATGGTGAACTTGTTCAAACTGTAACTAATACACAAGCACCAGATATCCGTATGGGTATGAACGGTCTTACAACAAGTTTTCCTGTTTGGGTGGGAGTAAATCCAAATGTAAGTATTGGTAGTGATGACTACCTTCATGCCGGTTTGAAAGGTACAAGAGTATGGCGTGTTGCTCTTACTCAAGCACAAATTCGTCAAAGAGTGGCTGGAATTCCTGATCCTCTTACAAATGCAATTCCCGGGAATGTTCTTTCCGCTCTTGATTTGTATTATCGTCTTGAAGGAAGCCGTTCAGATGCTGCAACCGATGCAACGTATCAATATGGCAGCGATCCTGCACAATATTATATAAGCAGTGTTGTAAATAATGCTCTAGCACGTTTCCGTCCAGACCTACCGCATATTCGCCTATCATCTCCAACCGGATGCGAAGGTGTTTCGAACAGAACCGGTATTACAACAGAAGTACGTTGGTTAGGTTATGGTTTAGGTACAATAACAACAGACGGTTCAAACGACGCTTCTGCTGATATTGACGTTCAATTCAGCACAGACGGCGGAACCACTTGGACTTATGCTCGTGATGCTGCCGGTGTACTCGTAACAGACAACCTTGGCGGTCCTGCCGGCGGAGTTGTTGATATTGAACAAAATACTGCTACGTGGCAGCCCTTTAACAATAACGGTGCTACACCTGATGACGGAGCCGGAGCAGATTTAAGAACTCTTAACTATTCACAGCAAATCATCGTTCGTGTTCGTGGACGAAGTGCAGCAGACCAAAATTTCTCGTCTATTTCAGAGCCAATTTGGGTCGCTCCATATTTCTCATTGCAAAAAACAACTAATTATCGTGTTGAAATTCCGGAAGGAAGCGACATGAATATTACCGGTAATACTGCTTTGTTTGAAGCATGGATTCGTCCTTACCGTTTCCCTACATCAGGCGAAGAATATTTCCCGATAATTACAAAAATTGACACAGCAAGCGGTTCGAAACCACATTACTCTTTCCGTCTGCTTCCTACAGGTCAATTGCAGTTTGCAATTACAGACACATCAGGAACAACTTCGTCTGTAACAAGCGATACTACAAAACTCTTGGTACGTCCTAATTCAGTAGAACTTGACTCAGCATGGACACACGTTGCGGTTCAGTTCAACCGTAATAGTGGAGTTGGTACTGCAACAGCTCAATTCTTTATTGACGGTAACCAACAGAATGCTCAGGAAATTGATTCGAATGTTACTCTTAGCACTACAAATACATTCCCTACATTCCTCGGTTACGAGCCAGGAACTACGGCAAAAAGTTTCTTAGGCGAATTTAAAGAAATTCGTTTTTGGAATGGAACTCCCGGTGGCTCGTTGGTTATTCCGGCTACTATTCCTGACCTTGCGACCTTTATTAAAGGTGCAGCAGGTGTTCGTGCAAGCAATATGACTGCAACCTATCAAACAAATCTGGTTGCTGCATTCGATTTCAACGGCGGTACATTCCTCAACGGTCCGGGTACAACACGCTACTGGCGCACATTCCCTTCTACGAATACAAACATTCGTGCAAACTTCTACCAAACAAGCGGTTTATGCTTTGTTCCTGTAGTGCCGTATGCAAAGATAGTAGAGCCGATTTTCCGTCAAAAAGTTCAAGCTACATCTACAAACACAACTGTTCGTTGGATTGGATTTGATTATGATGCCGGTACGAATGCACCGACTAGTCTTTTCAACGGATTCTTTGAGGGCTTGACAGCAGGTCCGGTTGCTCCGTCTGTTGAATTTTCTCTCTATGGCGGTGGTAATATCGTAGTCTCCCCTTATCAATACGTTGGTAGCCCATATTGGGATGTAGCTCAAACAGCTTCATTTGAATTAAGTGGTGTAACAACTTCTAGTTATGTCTTCCCTGCAGCCGGAGTTTCCGTAGGTAACGCACCTCGCTTTGCCGGACAGTTTATTCCGAATACAGCAGACCCTGACGGTGATAATGACGGAGTATATAACGATGCAGCTCCTACAGGTCAAACAAAATTGACATCTGCATTGAGTAACGCACGTCTTCGTCTTACGTATTCATACACACTTCCAAGCACAGTCCAAGTGCCTCGTCAAGGCGAAAGTCCACTGTTTACCGTAGTACCTAATAGTAATTTTACTATTCGTGCACTACTTGAAGGTCGTCATCTTGGTTCGATTACAACTATGCCAAACAACCTTCCAAGCACTTATACAGGCGGTGGTGTAAAGATTAAGCTCTATAACGATAACGCAGGTACGGTCGGTTCGGTTGTTGACAGCGCAGAATCTGATATAGGACCCGGCTATAGCCAACTTAACCCAGCTGCAGCTTTCCCTGCAGGACCTGTTTATCAAGAAGATGTTGGACCTCCGGGTGCTGCATCGGACTATGCAAATATTCCGTTTATCTTTACAAACTTGAATAACGGTTCATATTGGGTGGTAGTTGACCAAGTCAATCACCTTCCTATTATGTCACGTTTCCCTGCAACATTTGCATTCACAGGTGATAACTTTGACACATGGCCTGTTGAATCGGGCTGGGACTTCCTCACATGGGATGGTAATGATAACAACGTAATGACTTCAGCAGCATATAATGCTACGGTCGGTAATTACTTTGGATATACTGCATTAGGTGCATATCCTGCTGCTCAAGCATTTACATACACTCCCGACTTGTATTCGGCTTATGGTAGTGCTATGTTTACAAATACAAGTGCAGGATATTCAACAACCGGTTTGATTTATAATGACGGTCAACTTGGTACTGCGGTTAATCCTGCGCCGGCAATGGTTGGTGGCGATGTTGTAAAAGACGGTCAAATCAACGCTGCAGACCGTGTGAGAGTTCGTGCAGACAATGGAACTAACCTTGTCCGTTCGGATGTAAGCGGCGACAATACCGTTAACGCTACCGATCGTACAATCGTGGACAGAAACTTCGGACGTGTATCGTCTATCTTCCAGGTAGCGTTTCCTGAAGCAAATTCGGCTTCTGCGCAAATGGTAGCCGGCGGTACAAATAAATCAGGCGTGTTTGATGCGATTTCTGACGAAGACCCTGAACTTTCAGCAATGTTCAACGCTGCTGCAAAGGGAGCATCAAATGGTTCAAATACTTCAAGCAAGTCAGGCAAAGAAGCAGAAGTACTGGGTTCATCAGTAAGCTATGTAGTATCGGCTACTCCGATTAAGACAGGCAGCTATGTAGATGTTCCTGTGTATATCCGCAATACAGGCAGCACATGGAATATGGCAAATACCACTATTGGTCTTGGCTATAATTCTAATGTAATTGACTATGTATCGTACGAAGGCGTAGATAAAGTTCCATTTAGCAACCGCACTGATTTGGGTTATGACGGTTTGGCAAAATCAGCACCGGCTCTTGGTGTAGAACGTGCGATTGCAGATATGAGAACAATCGAAATCAGCTTTGATGCTTCTCCTCTTTCTAAGAAAACTGGACTGGCTGTACCTAATACAAATACATATCTTGGCACACTCCGTTTCAAAATCAAGAACACAGATCGTCCGGTCGTATTCACGTGGCACTGGAATCGCGCAGTATATTCAACTGCTCGCGAAAACGTTACTGAAAATGGTGACTGGAGAGCAATTCCTCCTGTATTGGGCTACTCAGCCAGTGTTACTCTTCCAAACGGTGGTGAAAAATGGCGTTCAGGTCGTAAATATTCAATCCAATGGAATGGAACAGGAAATGCAGATGTTGCTCTTGAATATTCAACTGATAATGGTGCAAACTGGACAAAATTCGGAACTGCAGTTTCAGGTGCAAAAACAGCACAATGGTCACTTCCTAACACAACAGCAGACAAATGCTTAATTCGTGTTTTGGATGCAGAATCTGGCTATGAAATAGATCGTAGCGATAATACATTTGCTATTTCTCCGGCGCTTGCAAATATCTCACGTCCGGCTCAACCGGATCCGATTTACGTAGGCGGTCGCACAGATAACATCAAATGGACAGCACAAAACGTAGGTAATGTTAAGTTTGAATTCTCGGCTGATGCAGGAAAAACATGGACTTCAGTTTCTGCTGTTGCAAATGCATCTACAGGAACACTCGGCTGGAAAGTTCCTTCTGTAAATTCAAAACACTCATTCATACGTATGGTTGAAGCTGATAATGGCGAAGAAATAAGCCGTTCAGACGAATTCAAAGTTCTTGCAGGTACAGTTAAATTTGTTAATCCAAAAGCTGCAGAAGTTTTGAAAGTCGGCTTGCAAAGCAGAATCCGTTGGGCTGTTGAAAACAATGTAACTGCATTCGATATGGAATTCAGCAAAGACGGCGGCAATACATGGATACCTGTAAAACAAAACAATGAAGCTGTAAAAGGTTTCTGGGATTGGTCAGTTCCTGCATTACCAACTACTCAAGGAATGTTACGTGCCTTCCTTCCGGGTGATAATGAAATGGAATACTCACGCACTCCTGTATTTACAGTAGCAGGCGCTTCAGGTGTAGAACCTGTTGCTTATAACGACTTCATGTTTGAATTGCCTTCTCCAAACCCTGCATCACGTGAAACAGCATTGAAATTCACACTTCCTAGCGAATCTGTGATAACAATTACACTTCACAATGCAACAGGTCAAGAAGTTGGCTTTGTAACAAATAATACGCTCTTCGGAGCAGGTAACCATACTCTCAATTTCAATGTTGAGAATTTGGCATCGGGTACATATTTCTTCACACTTAATACAGCAGGCGCAACTCTTGTGCAGCAGATTAATGTAGTGAGATAAAACCATCCCATTCAATAGTAAAAGCCCTCATGGATTAATTTCCATGAGGGCTTTTTTTTGTGCTGTTCCTAACATTTTAGAAGTTAAAAATGAACACTCTTTCAATGTGCATAGTAAACCATAGCCCACGGTTTCATCCGTGGGTAAACGATAGGGTAATTCGTCTTCAAATGGTTTCAATAGAAGACGATTACGAGACCATAGCCCACGATTTCAACCGTGGGTAAGTAAATGCGCTTTTATCTTCAAATGGTTTCAACCATTTCTCGTTGTCTTGAGCAAAAATCTATTTGTTAGTAAACCATTGAAATGGTTTTAGGATTTTGTTTGCCATATTTGTACCCACGGTTGAAACCGTGAGCTATGGTTTATATTTCTCGTCCATGGAATAGGGTTTGCAAACCCTATTCTACGAAAAAAAACACCTCATGGAAATTAATCCATGAGGTGTTTTTATATGAAGAAGATAAAATGTTACTCCAAACGTACTAATACTTCCTTCGAACCGTAGGCATATCCGTCAAAAACGCCGATTCCATCACCCTTTACATTAAACTTAGGGTTAGTTCCGAACGAGCCGAAGATGCTTCCTCCTCCATGATTCCCTATATCACGACTAGAAGAATAGAAATCGTCGAGTGCGGTCGTCGAACTGTTCAAACTGATAAGAACTGCTCTTATAGGTGTTTCACCGCTAATATATATTTTTGGATACCAATCCTCAAGTTTGGTCACATTTTTACCTAAGGTAGCGAACATTATACTACTAATTGCATTACTGTCGGAGGTGTCACTGCTTGTATAACTCACACAACGTGCTTTATAAAGGAGATTCGGCTGTGAAGTTGTTTTTAAAGTTATGATTGCTCTCCCTTTGCTATAATACGGATAATCGGGATTTTCATGAAATTGTGTTGTATCAATCATTTCTACCGAGTCAACCTCCCACATAGGGTCGGGTGGGAGCGTTGTTGTTGCAGTAGCAACCAAGCCCTTCCATTCCACACGTAGGATATATGTTCCGCCTATGGGAGTATTGATAGTATTAATAGTATAGTAGTTTGAAGGGTTAATGGTCATTACTTCCTGTGAACCGTCGGGCAAGGTAAGTGTAACTCGTGCATCTCTCACCATTGCCGCTTCATTTGAATACTTTTGGGTGAGCGGCAGGGTTTTGGAAATATATGCTTCAGCATAATTTTTATGTAAACTCGCCATAATGACGAGCTTTTCTACATATGGTAATTGAGGATTACTGACAGTTTGCTCACAACCGTTCAAAAATGGTAGGACAGTAACAGCGATAAGAAATACTCTTTGCCACAGTTTACTAAAAAACTGTTTTGCGGATTGTTCTGAAAGTGCAGTTAGATTCATAAGGTTTAAAAGAATTTTTGAGAACAGTTTTAGAATGTAAAACTCCAAGACAGAATCGGCAACAAAGGAAAGAGCGTAAGCTGTTTCAGTACTGGAGTTACTTCTCCGGTGTTTTCATCGAAGTCATTTTCCACATATTGGGCAAACGGGTTCTTTCGGTTATATAGATTATAGATAGAAAGCGACACAGTAGATTTCAAACCAAATACATGTGTTTTCCAACCAAGATTAACATCGAGACGATGATAACTGGGAAGCCGATAAGCGTTTCGGTCACTGTATAATCTATTTGCGCGATTCCAATTGTTATTTGAACTTGGGTCGAGATTGTATGTACCAATCGGCATAGTATATGCAAATCCGGTTTGAAATATCCACGCCGCACCCAGCTCAATAGTTTCGCTTAGATCATACGTAAATGTTGCACTCAGATCGTGTCTGCTATCATAGCGAGCGTAAAAGGGATGTCCGTTATCAAGTTCATCAAAATAGCGTTTAGTCAACGAAAGTGTATAACCTAGCCAACCTGTAAAATCTCCTACGCGTTTATTGAGAAATAATTCAAGTCCGTATGCTTCACCTCTACCGCTTACAAATTGCGTTTCAACAGGCGTACCAAAGGAGAATGAAGCAGTATCCTTGTATTCGAGAAGGTTTCTCATATCTTTATAGTATGCCTCTGCTGTAAAAAGATAATCTTTCTTCTCGCCGAAGGTTGTTTCAAAACCCACCATCCCTTGGATGGAAGTACTTGGTAGGATAGTTTTTGTGGACGGGAACCATAAATCGGTAGGTAAATTTATATCGTTCCGAGTAATGAGATGCAGGAATTGATTTGCAACAGAAAATGCTGATGTAAATTTTATGTCGTCATTCATTTGGAAGGCAACTTGTGCTCTCGGTTCCAATCGTAAATAATTACCATTTTGAAAATAATAGAGCCGCCCACCGAGGTTGGTTGATAATTTGTCTGTAACACGCCATTCATCTTGAAGGTAGAGTGCAGCGTCAAGAGCGTTTATAGTATTCTCTCTAGTCAGAAACCCGCCGAACTGATTGTTGAATTCATCACCGACGGATGTAACGAAACGATGCTGAGTAGCTTCAATACCAGCTTTGACCGTATGAAGTTCATCGGGGAAATACTGGACGTCAGCTTTGAGTCCGATATCCCGTATTTGCGATGTGGAAGTAAACTGGCTATTGGTAATTGCACCTATATCATTATAATTGGTTTGCCGAAATTCCGAACCGAAATTGTAGGTTGTATAAATCATGGTGCAGTTCCCGAACAGTTCCGGCGAAAAAATATGCACCCATTTTGCACCTGCTGTGGAATTACCCCAATTGATTCCAAAATCAAGAGCTTCATCACTATTACTGTTGTTATTATTTGCTGAGGGTGGTGCGCCAATAACATCTCGCCCGAAAAAACCGCTTGCGTAAATTCGATCCTTATCACTTATTTTATAATTTACTTTGGCATTGAAATCGTAAAAATAATAATCTGGTGTATTTTTTTTATCTTCAGAACTTAGTGCCAAACCCAGAAGTAAATCGAGATACATTCTCCGTGCACTAACCATAAATGTAATATCTTCATTAATCGGACCTTCCAGAGTCATACGCGCTGCAATAACGGAAAGCCCACCTTGCCCCGTTACTTTCTCTTTAGTTCCGTCTTTCATCGTAATGTCAATAACGCTCGAAAGACGTCCGCCGTATTCGGCAGGGAAGCCGCCCTTTATCAACCGTACATCTCGAACTGCATCATTATTAAATGTACTTAAAAACCCGCCAAGATGGGATGGGTTATAGACGACAACATTATCCAAAAGTACAAGATTTTGGTCAGGTGAACCCCCTCGAACATATAGACCACTGGAAAGTTCGCTCGGTGATTTCACACCGGGCAGCATTTGCAACACACGGAATATATCGGTCTCGCCGAGGAGTGCCGGCATCTTACGGATAAAATCACTCGTAATACTTACGGTGCTGATAGTCTGCGTACCGGATGCCTGATTTCTGTCGGCTTCCACTACTACATCACTCGCTTTTAAATCTTGCTGCATCAAAGCAAGACTTAACTGCTTGTTGTTTTCAAGATCGGAAGAACTTACTGCATGAAGGAGTGTTTTATAGCCGATTGAACGGACGGTCAGGGTATAATTACGAAGTGGGAGTTTGGGAATTGAGAAAAAACCGAACTTGTTCGTTATTGCTCCGCGAATTGGTTTTGCATCTGTAGGGTTTGTGTAGATTGCTACGGTTGCACTTATGAGTGCTTCACCCGAAGCTGAATCGCGGACAATTCCCGAGAGCGTTCTGAAATCCTGGGCTTTCATAAAAGTGCTCATCGCAATAAGCAGAATCACAATCCTGAATGGTAACATAAGCAGGGGGAGTGTATGAAGTGAAAATTCGATTATTGTACTGTAAAACAATTATGGTAATAATTGTTTTACAGTACGAATTTATTATTTTTCTCGGTGTTGAGTGGAGTTTGTGAAAATTATTGTATTCTCTTCGGTAAAAGAGAGCATTTTAGAGGATTCATTCTATATCAATACTACATTCTTGTCCGTTTTGCCAAATAGCCGCGAAGTGCTTTGTCAAATGGTTCGGAGGTATCCATTAATACATAATCAATGCCGCGTTGGAAACACTCGCGCTTGAGTGTTGCGATAAAGTCATTTATTGCTTTAGAATATGTTTTCTGAATTTGGTACGGTTGTGTTAGAATTTCTTCACCCGATTCGAGGTCTTTGAAATTTGCATCAAACCCAAATTTGAAGTCACGTTCACGAGGGTCTAAAATTTGCATAACCACAACCTCATGGTTCTTATGACGGAAGTGTTTGAGTGCTGTGATAATTGATTCTATATCGTCAAAAAAATCACTGAGGATAATCACCAACCCGCGTCTTGAAATGCGTTCGGCGAGACGGTCGAGTGCCTTGCCCGTTCCTGTAGTATTTGCCGGAACTGCACTACCAAGAGTGCGGAGGATTTCTTGAATATAGGAAGGTTTGGAGCGTGGCGGCAGGAATGATTTTACTTCGGTGTCGTAGAGTGCTAGCCCGACTGCGTCTTGCTGTTTCATCATCAAATAGGAGAGTGCGCCTGCTAAATATGAAGCATATTCGAATTTGGAAATATTACCTTTGGAAGCATAACTCATGGAAGCACTTGCATCTACTACAATCATCGAGCGAAGATTTGTTTCTTCTTCAAATTGCTTTACATAATAACGGTCTGTTCTCCCAAGTATTTTCCAATCCATAAAACGTATGTCATCGCCCGGGCGATAAGCACGATGCTCTGCAAACTCCACACTAAACCCGCGAAACGGTGAGCGGTGCAATCCGCTGATGAATCCTTCCACTACAAGCCGGGCTTTAAGTTCGATACTTGCAAGCTGGGCTACGATTGCAGGTTGAAGATATTTTTTATTATCCATGACGGTATTTCTTTATTACAGTTCTCAATGGTTGAAACAAGAAATATGAACTTGTTAAACACTCTCATGGTTGAAACAATTGGAGTGTTTTTTAGCGATTGATTCAAAATTCACCCATGGTTGAAACCATGGGCTATGTTTTTAAAACGATGGTTTTAAATTCTATATCACGCATGGGTGAAACCATGTTTTTTCAAAGTCATTAACACTTATTCCTTACTCCTTTGACTAAATCATTCTCTCCCTGTCGGCTCCCATTTCACATTCTTACGTTTGAATAGGAATGAAACAGGAACGCCTTCCAAATCAACATGGCGACGCAATGCACGTTCCAGAAAACGCTTGTAAGAAGATGCCAGTTCTTCGGGGTGGTTGCAGAAGAACGCAAATACGGGCGGTGCAACTTTCACCTGCGTAACATAGTTGATACGCATATCGTGCCCACGAACTGACGGCGGGGGAGTGGCACGGATTTCTTCCAGAAACATATCGTTAAGTTTGGAGGTTGAAATGCGGGTTGTGCGGCGTTTCTGAATTTCAATTGCCATTTCGATAAGATTTGTAAGACGTTGCTTGCTGTGAGCCGATATGAAAATAACAGGAATATAATCGTATGTTTTCAGTTCGTCATGGATTTGTTTTGTCAGGTTGAGCGCAGTATTGGTCTCTTTTTCAATCAAATCCCATTTGTTAACAGCGATGATAATTCCTTTGCGTGCATCTACAACATCCCCGATAATCCGTTTATCCTGCGACTCTAAACCGCGTTCTGCATCAAGTACGACAACCGTAACATCGGATCGTTCGATTGCCCGTGCTGTACGCATCGTGCTGTACATTTCGATATTCTCGGTGATATGACTGCGACGGCGAAGTCCGGCAGTATCAATAAGCACAATTTCTTCACCGTAGAATTTCATTGTGCTGTCAATTGCATCGCGTGTAGTTCCTGCAATCGGAGTAACAATAGCACGTTCTTTGCCCAACAAAGCATTTGTAATACTGGATTTCCCAACGTTTGGTCTTCCGACCATTGCAATTTTTAGACGGTTATCTTCTTCCGGTTCGCTGCGGTCGAGCGGGGCAGTTACTGCATCAAGGAAGTCACCGGTACTGCGTCCGTTCATTGCGGATATTGCAAACGGTTCACCAAGCCCAAGTTCGTGAAATTCATACATCAGGGCATCTTGCTTCACATTATCGCATTTATTCACAACCAGAATAACACTTTTTTGAGATGAGCGCAGTACCGAGGCAATATCGCGGTCAATAGGAGTGATGCCGTCACGTCCGTCGCAGACAAAGATGATTGAATTCGCTTCTTCGATTGCAAGCATCGCCTGCTCGCGGATAGCTTTTTCAAAAACATCATCGCTTTGCGGTACAATCCCGCCGGTATCAATCAGAATAAATGACACACCGCACCACTCGCCTTTACCATAATGACGGTCGCGGGTAACACCCGAAACTTCTTCCACAATAGCATCACGCTCACCGATTATTCGATTAAAAAGCGTTGATTTTCCTACATTCGGGCGACCGACAATTGCTACAAGATTCATAATTTTTTTATTATTGGGGTAGATTTATTACAGCTTCGTAGGTAACTTTACATCCAGAATGGATGAACATTGCCGAAGCACTGCAATATTTTTCATGTGAAAGATCCACTGCACGAGTCAGTTCATTAATTGTAGCATCGGGGCTGGTTAGTGTATAAATAAGATGCACTGATGTAAATACTCTTGGGTGCTCTTCAGCTCGCATTCCTTCTATGTCAATACGTAAATCTACTATTGTCCGACGTTGTTTCCGAAGAATGGAAAGCACGTCCATTGCCGAGCATCCGCCCATAGCTTGAAGCATGACCTCCATTGGCGATGGGGCGGTAGGAACATGATTATCACCGCTTGTATCAAAATACGTTGTCATCCAACGTTCATTCGTACCGCGAATTCTCATCCCTTCTTCGAGTGCAAGATTTACTTTCATAAAGATGTATTGAAATAAAAAATAAGAGCAATTATGGGTGTTTTTATTTTATAGAGCTAGGGCAGCCCTAGCTCTATAACAGTTCATGACAGCCGCCGAGTCGGCAGAAAAATAATGCAATGGCATTAAAAATAAAACGGTTGCCGACTGTCATTCTGAAGGAGTCTTCGATTGAAGAATCTCAGTTAGAACGTGAAACCTATTAAACGGATGCGTGTACGGAGATTCTTCGCTGCGCTGTAAATGACAGACAATTTAAGAGATGTCATTTACAGTTCACGACAGCCGTCGCGCCAGATGCAAAATAATACAATGACATTAAAATATTTAACCCCAGTCACCCTGAACTCGATTCAGGGTCTCCGGTGCTGATTGGTCATGCAAATTTGTCGTGCTATTTCGTCGTACATACGGAGATGCTGAATCAAGTTCAGCATGACAAGACACTAAATTGTACTACCATTTTAAGAGATGTCATTTACAGTAAAATTCCAAACTACAGTAAGGGCTGTCCAATCTTTCAACATTATTCGGAGATAAGGCGACGCCTTATCTCCACGAAATCATGGTAGTATTATTCCACACCATCGTCCATTAGCAGAAATGCACGGATAAATCCGTCTAACTTTCCATCCATGACGGAGTGGATGTCAGTTTCTTTTAGTTCTGTTCGGTGGTCATTCACCATTGTATACGGTTGAAATACATACGAGCGAATCTGGCTGCCCCATTCTATCTTCTTTTTGCTCCCTTCAATTATTGCTTTTGCAGCTTCTTCTTCTTCTAAACGCTTTTTGTAGAGTTGCGATTTGAGCATTTTCATTGCCCGTTCACGATTGAGAAGTTGCGAACGTTCCTGTTGGCACGCCACAACTATTCCCGAAGGAATATGCCGCAAACGAACAGCTGTTTCCACTTTATTCACATTTTGCCCGCCCTTTCCGCCTGAACGAAAAGTATCCATTTCTACATCGGCAGGGTTCACTTCAATTTCTACGTCGTCCTCCACTTCCGGGTAAACAAACACTGACGCAAATGAAGTCATGCGCTTGCCTTGCGAATTGAAGGGTGAAATCCGAACAAGACGGTGAACACCGTTCTCGGCTTTGAGATAACCGTATGCATCTTTGCCGATTATCTCAAGCGTTACCGATTTAATACCGGCAGCGTCTCCCGCCTGTTCATCTGCAAGATAGACGGTATAACCGTGACGTTCGCACCAACGTGTGTACATCCTCAGCAAAATTTCCGCCCAGTCTTGCGCCTCAGTGCCTCCAGCACCTGCATGGATTGTCAGAATTGCATTACGGCTGTCGTCCTTACCGGAAAGAATTTTCCGAAGCTCAAGTTCATCAACTGCTTGCTGTGATTTGGTAAGTTCGGTGTTAATGTCATTTTCGAGGGATTCATCGGCGAGTTCATCAGCGAGTTGTATCATTGCGTCGGCATCATCCACTGTTTGCCCGGCAGCTTTCCAGAGCGTGACCCACTCTTTACGCTCTGCAATTTCCTGCATGATTTTTTGGGCGGCTACGTTATCATCCCAAAAATCCGGTGCTTCGGATAATTGCTCGCGTTCTAATATTTCATCAATTTTAGTATCAAGGTCAAAGAAACCTCCGTAATTGCTCTAGGCGGTTTTGGAGGTCGGTTATACGTGTTTTTTGCGGTTCAAACATAAGTAATTCTATAAGTTTGTAATAAGTGTTTTATCTGTTATTGTACTGATTGATTTTCTAAGTATCGAGACAGAATTAAATTGAAAAATGGATTTCAAAAGTGTTCTATATTGAAATTGGTAAGTATTTGAATACTTCGACAAACTGTAAATGACATCACTTAATTGTCTGTCATTCTGAGGGTTTCTTAGACCGAAGAATCTCGGTTTAGAAGTTTCTTGAGAATTAAATAATCAACAAAAATAACAACAGTTTAACTCAAATTACATTGAAATACTTAATTCTCATGAGCGGTCTAAACTGAGATTCTTCAGTCGAGGACTCCTTCAGAATGACATCGGTAAGTATTTTATTACTATGTCATTGCATTATTTTACAGTCAGCTCGGAGGATCTCATAAATTCATATTGACTGCAATTTATTATTTCAATTAATTCAGCACCACTAAGTGCTGAGACAAAATTAATTGTATTAATCAAATAGCTGTCATTCTGAAGAAGTCCTCGACTGAAGAATCTCCGCTATGCAATACAAAAACAGGACTTAAGCAGCAAACGGAGATTCTTCGCTGCCGCTCAGAATGACAGGACTAAATGTTTCAATTTAATCAGTCCTAGCACTTACTTAATTGTACGCATTAATTGTTAATAGTCAATGATTACCGAACCCATTGCTCTGAATTTGTGATTTCATCAATGTATTGTTCAATATGCGATAGTTCTTCCGGTGCAGTACTGTCACCTTTATAATGCTTGATGAGCTTCCTTTTGCCGTTTATGGTTACTGTTACCCAAACTGAGGGTAAATCAGTAGCATCCTGGCGTTGATATTCATTATTCCATGAGAAGAAACCTGATTCTTCAATTCTTTGAATTAATGCCCTTGCTGAATCTACCGGAATTTCAGCCGAAACCAAACCTTCAGTTTTAGTGAACTTGAAACCCTCGAATTCAACTTTTCCGGTTCCATATAGAACAAGTTTATAGATGGGACACATACCGTAGCAGGCAGTCCGTTGAATCATAACCGTATCTTTACTGATATCCCTGCCTGTCATTGTTTTTGTGCTTGAACAGGAAAACAGTGCAACAGATATTGCGACAACAGCAAGAAAACGAATAATCTGTGTCATACTATTAGATGATAATCAAAAAATTACTTCGCCCTGAAATCGTGCGTATTGATTCCATATCGTCGTATCTTATTATGGAGTGTTTCACGGCTGATGCTTAGTATTGCGGCAGCTTTACTTACATTTCCTTTACAACGTTCGAGAGTGGCTTCTATTTTCATTTGGTCGGCACGGGCAATATCATCGCGGAGCGAGCGGTCGGTAGAGAAATTGAATTGTCCCACAGAATTGTCAGGCACAGACGACGGAGAAATAGCACGATGCAAGTCAATAACTTCGATTTGGTCTGATTGTGTAGTCTGCAAAGCAAGACGAATTGTACTCACTAATTCCCGTACATTGCCGGTCCATTCACGTTCTTGCAGATATTCGACGGCAGCAGGGGAAATCACCTTGTCTTCTTGCATATCATGATTGTGCCGATGAACATATTTTTCTACGATAGAGGGAATATCCTCGCGGCGTTCACGAAGCGGCGGAAGATGAATCTCACATTCACGAAGTCGGTGGTAAAGTTGTTCACGGAATTTTCCTTCTCGCATAGCGGCGATAAGGTCTTTATCGGTAGCTGATACTAAACGTAAATCTATTGCTTCCGGCTCTACGCTTCCCACTCTGCGGATAATCCGCTCTTCGATAGGCAAGAGAAGATTTGCCTGTAGTTCGATTGGTAAATCACCAATTTCGTCTAAAAACAATGTTCCTTTGTTTGCTTGATGAAACATTCCTTTTTTGTTTTCTAATGCACCGGAGAATGCGCCCTTTACGTGACCGAAAAGCTCGCTTTGAAACAGTTCGCGAGGGATGTTGGGAATATCCACCGTTACAAGTGAGTATTTATTTCGTCGGCTTGCTGCATGAAGTGCTTGGGCTACCAGTTTTTTCCCGCTTCCTGTCTCACCTGTAATCAGCACGTTCAAATCGGTGCGCCCGAATCGTATGATTTTGTCGGCAACTGCCATCATTGCCTTACTCTTACCGGTGATACCCTGACCTTCTATAATCCTCATCATCTCAGCGTTGTCGTTATTGGCTGATATTCTTTGGATGGTACTGGTGATAACTTCTTTTAGTTTATCACCGCTCAAAACACTTTTTTCGATGAAATTAACTGCTCCGAGTTTAGTGGCTTTCACAGCATTCTCGATTGTGCCTTTGCCGGAAATCATGATTATGGGAATAGCTGGGTACGCGCGACGGGCTGCTGCAAGTACCTCCATCCCGCTCATATCCTGAGAAGTCGTAAATTCAATATCTAAAAGCATCAATGAAATATATTGATGGTTTGTCTCTAAATATTTCAGTGCGTCTTCGGGTACATTGATAATTTCTGTTTGCCAGCCGAGAGGTTGAATAATATCTGCTAACGTTCCGCAGAAATCGGGATTGTCATCTACTAATAGTATTTTGATAGGTATTGCCATAATTGTAAAAAATTAAATCATTACCGGTGTTATCTTTTGATGAAAACTACCACCGCTGATCAGGTGGAATGAACGTCATGAGAGAATCATAAACCGACCGAAACGATTTGCTTCCGTATGTCTTAAAATCGGGATTCCACACTGCTCGCGCCTTCGCGTTTGTTCCTGTGTTTGTATATTCTACAAATCTCGCTATCTGTCCCGGAGCATGCAATGTTTGGATTGTATCGAATGTTCTGAGGGCTGTTGTTAAATATTTGCAAAAATCATCGGAGGATATTTCACTCATAGGGTTTATAGTATTGGAGTCCGTTTCCGACTCTCGGAGACATTTCGCAAGCACCAGATTCCCGTTAAATTGATACCCACGCATTTGCCCCGTTTTGGTACTGTATTCTCCCCATCGAATTACAGCATCTTTCATTCGCTCGTTTATACACGACGCCTTTTTTATTTCAGGAGTAGAGCAGCTAACAAAGATTGCCATAGCAGCACATATTCCGCCTACATAGTGTTTCATTAAGGATTATTCTCCAAAAACGCATTCATTCTGGCTAAAACTTCTTTTTTACCAAGAACTTCCATAGTTTCAAACATTCCTGCTCCTACCTGTTTTCCGGTAATCATAAGACGTAGAGGATGAATAATAAATTTAAGAGCTATTTGTTTTTCTGTGGTATAGGCATGAACGATGTCGTGCAATGCCTGGTGTGAAAAGTCTGCAGCCGACTCAAAAATATCTACCAAAGGAGCAATATTGCCATGTGTTTCCGGTTTCCAATGCTTACTTTTATACTCTTCATCGAAACTCTGCGGGCGCACAAACATATAATCACCGAACGAAGGGATATCGTGTACAAAACTGATTCTTTCACGGAGCAATTTTATCACTTGGGCAGCATATTCAATACTTACTTCGGGATAATCATAGTTTTTCAGAAATCCGAGAAGCTCCGGTGCAAGAACTGCAGGGTCATAGCTGCGGAAGTACTGCGAGTTCATCCACTCCAGCTTTTTGTAGTCGAAGATTGCCCCTGCTTTATTCACTTTTTCAAGTGCAAAGAACTCAACCAACTCATTCATCGAAAATATTTCACGATCGGACGATGGATTCCATCCACACAGAGCAATAAAATTAACTAATGCCTCCGGAAAGAACCCTTTGTTCTTGAAATCCTCAACAAATACATCCCCGTGACGTTTCGACATCTTTGTTTTATCGGGGTTAAGCAATAAGGGAAGATGTGCGAATTTCGGTTTTTCCCAACCAAATGCTTCATAGAGCAAGCAATGTTTAGGCGTAGAGGGCAGCCACTCTTCACCGCGAATAACATGGGTGATTTCCATCAAATGGTCATCCACAACATTCGCCAAATGGTAGGTAGGGTATCCGTCCGATTTCAATAGAATCTGATCGTCAATATCCCGCGCAGCAAACACAACTTCACCACGAACAATATCCGAAAAGCGAATTTCGCCGGTATGCGGTACTTTCAATCTAATTGCACTTGGCTCGCCTTCGGCAAGCAAGCGGCTTGTTTCTTCTTCGCCTAGTGTAGTTTGGTTGCGCATAATTGTTCGGTCGTACTTCGGTGCGAGTCCGGCTTTTTGTTGGCGTTCGCGCATTCTTTCGAGTTCTTCGGATGTGTCGAAGGCATAGTAAGCTGCACCATTTTCGATGAGGATACCGGCGTGAGTCTGATAGAGTTCGGTGCGTTCTGATTGCCGGTATGGACCAAACTTTCCGCCTTGTTCAGGTCCTTCGTCAAAATCAAAACCTGCCCAACGGCACATATCAATGATTGCTTTTTCTGCCGTCTCTACATAGCGGGTTTGGTCAGTGTCTTCAATTCTCAGAATGCACTCACCGCCATTATGCTTTGCAAAAAGATAGTTGTAAAGGGCAGTCCGCAAGCCGCCTATATGCAAGAAACCTGTGGGCGAAGGAGCAAATCGAACTCGAACAGACATAATATATACCTACGAATAATCAAACATTTTGAAAGGGGCTACTTAGCCGCGATACTTTTTCATTTCGACGGATACTTCGGCAAATGTACGCTCGGTCTCACACAAGCGAACCGTAAGTACTTCAACATTAGAATATACTGCTATTACCGGGGCAATTGCTTCGAGCATAAACAGCGCAATGTTTTCCGCAGTTGAATAAAATGGAACCATGTTAACTTTCATAGGATTATCCCTAAAAAAAGCACACATCACTTCGTCGGACTCCGAGCATAAGAATGAATGATCCAAACGATCCACGATTGGTTTAACGGCTGCTTTGAGGTCGAAGTAGTCAATTACCATTCCACGTTCGTCAATATTCCCTGAGACTTCCACTCGCATCGAATAGGAGTGCCCGTGAATATTCTGACAGCCGCCATCGTGATATGGAAGCCGGTGTCCCATTTCCCAATTAAAATCTTTTGCTATTGTTGCCTTCATTCTATAGACTTTTGTACAGTTTAATTTCTAAATTACTACAGTCCTGAAGATTGCTTTGAATACGTAGCTTCAATAACCGAGGTCATTCCGCCACGTGCACCCCATTCAGTCACAACTGTCATTTGAACAGGTTTACATGCTTCGACCAAATCATCCAAAATTTGATTGGTAACAGCTTCGTAAAAAATTCCTTTATTGCGAAACTCCAAGAAATAATATTTTAATGCTTTCAATTCAAGGCATACTTCATCTGCAATGTATTCTACTGTGACAACAGCAAAGTCGGGAAGCCCTGTTATCGGGCAAACAGATGTAAATTCAGGGTTAGAATGAGTAATGATATATTGGCGATCCGGCTTCGGATTCGGGAATGTTTCGAGGCGCGTCATGGTAATTTAGTAATTTTGCAACAAAATAGACTTCAAAAATACGCCTTTTCTACGAATTAACATACTATGCAAGACCATCCATCCGATAAAACAACATCCGCTTCGGGAAGCTATATTTACGGGCGCAATGCGGTACTCGAAGCAATATCAGCCGGAAGACCTATCGAAAAAATCTTTATTGCTTATGGCACCGAAGGAACTGCCATCGAATTAATAAGGCATGACGCCCGAAAAGCCGATATTAGCTTTGTCACTGCCGACCGCTCAAAATTTGGTATTATGGAACGGGAACTGAGGGCAGGGAAGGGTGCAGCTCAAGGTGTGATAGCTCTCTGTTCATCAGGTGTAACGTTAGATTTACAAACACTTATCGGCAATGCTTATGACGACAGCGAAACCCCGATGCTCCTCGCGCTTGACGGAATTACCGACCCGCATAATTTGGGCGCGCTTGCCCGTAGTGCTGAATGCGCGGGCTTCTCAGGGATTATATTGCCCAGCGGATATTCGTCGCCTGTTACTCCTGCTGCAGTAAAGGCATCGGCAGGGGCATTAGAGCATATCCCTGTTTCAAAAGTGGGTGAACTCGGAGCAGCGTTAAAGGACTGTAAGTCAGCAGGATTTACTATTATTGGCGCAGCCGGTGAAGCGGAGCGAAGCTATACCGATGAATACAACTATGGTACACCGATAGTGCTCGTTATCGGTAGCGAAGGCGAAGGAATGCGACCCCAAATCCGAAAGTTGTGTGATGAATTGGTAAAAATCCCGATGGGCGGGAAAATTCAATCGCTCAATGCTTCTGTAGCAGGAGGGGTTTTGATGTTTGAGATTCTGCGGCAGAGAAAGGCCGTAAAAACTAAACGGGTATAATGTTCATATGAACATTATACCCGTTTAGATGAGGTTTCGATCGCAGTGAGATATTCTCAGATGATGCTCACGAATTTATAAATTGTGTCGGGCAAAGTTAGATAAGCAATATTACTTCCCAAATGGAATTTTGAATGCGTAGCTTAGCCCTATCGAAAATGTTACCGGCTGAGGATTAAGCCCGGAGTCTTTTACTAATTTATTTTTATTATCTCTTTTTGGCTGACCGTTCTCATCATATAACTGTGTGTAATTATATGTTGTATAATCATCATACAATCCTGTAAGTACATATCCAGCTTGGAGATGCAAATCAAGTCTTCCTGTGTCGTCATCGAGCAACGGAATCATACCTCCTATACGGGCTTCAACCAATGTACCGAGAAATTCTGATAAATCAGGATCATAAACAGCATCCGGATTCGTTATTCTTTCAATTAGATATTGAGCGTATGACGCAGAATCATAGGCAGTAGCACCCGCCATTGACGTGCCGGCACCATTCAATGCACTTGCAGACGTTGGGAAACCGAATAACACCCCTAATTTAAACCCTGCGAGATTAAGCGAGGGAGCAAATGTAAAATAATTGTATTTCTCTGTAATCGTGTTATCGTCAGTTGCATCTTTATTCGGCTTGTTAATGAAGGAATATGAATTTGCACCAATTTCAAAACTAACACCTACAGGAGATTTTTTGCCGAAAGGAAGGTAAACCATTGCACCGAATTCAGGGGCAAATCCGGGACCGCCTTTGCGTCCGTCGGGAATGTTGACATTAAAGGCACCTTTGCCGCCGACAAAAGCACCGAGATACATTCCGTAACGGTTTGACGAGGTTGAGGATGTGGATGCTTTTGATGTATCTGGTTTTTCTACGTCCTTATCTTCTGGGGTAGTACTACTTTGACCGACTGCATCGCCAAATGCAAAATCAAAACCTGCTGAAAACAAAAACGGGTATCCCAGTGCAGCTCTAATTGATGTAGATGAAGAAAGATGATACCGGGCTCCAACTTGTCCGGTAATACCCATACCGCTTGCATAGGCGGCTCCAAAACCGGCAAATGGGTCAACAGTGTTACCCTGTGCATCCGTAAAGGACACGTCCCAATTTAAATAACCCAGACCAACTTTGACAAATGGATCAAATTTTTTCTTGGGTGAAAAATGATAACTTGCTCCAGCCAAAGCACCTATTAAGGTGTAATTTGCTTTTAAGAAACCGGCATCTTCTGAAAAACCGGTATAAGCAAACTCCAAACCAACGCCAAAATTTTTGTCAATAGCGTATTCTCCGCCTAAACCAAAACCTATTCCCCCGAAACCATAACCGACAGTCGGGCCTAAATATATTTTCCCCTCCTGAAAACCGATCTGTCCAAAGGCAGAACCTACAGATAATGCGCAGAGCGCAGCGAAAACCAATACTTTTTTAGTAAAATTGTGCATAGAAAAACTTAATAATAATAAAAAAAACAATTAATGAGTTTGATTGTTAATGACTTACAAGGATTTGATTGTTAATGACTTACAAGGAATTATCAGACTAGAACGGTAGAACTAACAAGAAAAATTAGGATTTGGGAAAATTTACAGATGATTATGAAGAACATTATGGCTTTTGGGAAAATTTACAGATGACATTAAAATTTTAAAATACCACTACACACATAGCAATAGTGTCCTAAAATACTTTTAATGAAAACTAAAAAACCCTATTTGAAGAATGAAGAAGTAGGTAAAATTTATGCGAAAATAGATAATTTTATCATACTGAAAAAATTAATATTAAATTACACCATGAACCTTGCTTCAAATAAAAAAGATTAGGAATCAAAAGGTCGTTTGCAAGTGTATCTACACAATAACACAAAAAAACTCCACTTATCACACAGTTTGCGTTTTTTTTTTCAAAATTTACAATTTGATTCGATACAATATTAGCTCCAAGTATCAATTATGGTCTTTCTCTAAGCAATCCCTAATATTCTTTAATTCATTGAAAAAATTAAAATACGACCTTTGTATGGAAAAACAGCATTACATTCCTATAATACGGACTATGTGTATAGTGATAATTGGATACAAACGCTGACAGGAAATATATTTTGTACAACTCCGATATTTGACTTTGGTATGTAAGCGGTCATAATTACTGCGTAATATTCATATATTTGCGTTAATCTACATGATGCGACCAAAACTTTATGTAGGAAATCTGGGAAAGCCCTATATTGATTTTCTACGAAGTAATAATTAGTTGGTTTTTACCCCAGTATGTACCTAATATCCAATAGAGTTTTATGGATTTACAACCCAAATTTATCCCCACTCAATACCCGGCAGTACGATTACTGATTGGTGTTGCAGTGGGAATATTTTTTATGTTGACAATTTCATGGAGTAGTGAGGGTTTTCTGATTACAACCGGGCTGTGTTTAGTTGTAGGGCTAGGATTTTTTATTGCGAAGAAATATTCTGCTTCATTTTGGTTGTGTTCAATTGTAATTGGGCTTTGGGTGGGATTTCATGCCATTACGCTTAGAGTTCCGTCCCGATCAATCGGTGAAATAACTGCCGTCATTGACGGGGAAATTACGTCCATTCATCGGAAGGATTCAGCGACGGTCAGATGTATTATTGATGGAAAAGTTGATGCGCAAGCCCTCCCTGCACTCGAACCTTGTAGAGTGATTCTATCTATTCGTAATCCAACGGTTCGTGAGCATTTTTTAGAAACAGGTGCTCATATTTACGCAGTTGTTTCACTCCGACTTCCACAACATCCGTCGCTGCCTGCCGAGTTCAATGAGGTGCAATATTGTGCCTCAAACGATGTTCAATTTATTGCAAGAACTAATGCAACAAAGGTTGCATTGTTAGAGAAACCAAATGGTTTATCGTGGTTAGTTTATTCATCTGTAGGAATTGCAGACCGTGCAATTCATTCACTTTATCCGGATGAAATCGGGGCAGTTGTTTCGGCTTTGGTGTTCGGCAATCAAACCGGTTTGACCGAAGAGACACGTAGAGCGTTTTCACTTTCGGGTACAGCGCACGTAGTTTCGGTTAGTGGGTTCCATGTCGGGATAATTGCTGTTGGTGTATTCATCTTACTTGGATTTATACGCAATCGTTGGATGAAATTTGTGATTTTTACTGTTCTGCTTGCATTTTTTATTATTATGAGCGGTATGCAGCCGACAGCAATTAGAGCAGGTATAATGGCTGAACTTACTATGATTGCTCTTATGCTCGAACAGCGTATAATAGGATTAAATATAGTGGCTCTCGCATTAGTACTTGTGATGATATATTCACCATGTGTACTCTATTCTCCCGGATTTCAGATGTCGGCTGCTTCAATTCTCGGAATTTCTTTACTGTTCAATCCTTTCACGCGCGGACTTAGTATGTTGCTGCCGAAGCGTTTGTGGCTAAGGGAAGTAATTTTAGCGTCACTTGCTGTTACGTTTGCTGCTTCAGTCATGGTTTCACCGCTTGTGGCGTATTATTTTTCAGTATTTTCAGTAATATCACCCTTGGCAAATCTTTTGGTAATCCCTGTAATGAGTGTGGCGATGATATGGGCGTTTTGCAGCTTAATAGTTTTGCCTTTGAATTGGGGAATTGCAACTACGTTTGCCGCTGCCGCTGCAGTGTGTATCCAAGTGGCTGAATCTGTAAATACTTGGGTAATAAAACTCCCGTTTGCTGCAGTACAATCCCCACAAATTGCAGTTTTAATTGCCGTGATAAGTTCGATGGCATTAGTTTACATTTTGCTTGCAAATAGTAGAAGGCACATACTGTTTCGACTTAGTGTTGCAAGTACAGTTATGGTGATGAGCGTGATGATTGTCAAGCCGGACGTTGATATCAATGCAACTTTTTCGGGAGGTGAAACCATACCATTAGTTGCTCACCGAATGAATGTAGATGCGACTTTAATTCCTCTAAAAAAAGGAGTAAGCGTAGCATTGATAACTGATAGGAAGGCGCATATGTATCCAATTGGGGATGCATCGCTTGAGCGTTACCTTGCAGGGTTGAACGATTCACTTCTCATAGGTATTCGCGGTAATGCAAGCGAGTGGATAGCTGCACAAGTGCGCGATAATCATCCGAAAACAAAGATATTTGTCTGCCCCTGGTCACTTCAGAATGGACTAGCTACAGAGAAGAAAGAGTAATGCAATAAGGTCAAAAAATTATAACAGATGATAAATTTCAGAGCAGTTTTAGGGTGATGGATTGTAATAGTATAATATGATAACGGTGTGCCGCTTTGATAAAGTGATCCATAATTACAGATTGAAAGGTTAGCGCAGAGAATTGATTGCCTGTTGTAAATAGTTTGCTTATCTTTGCTGATAATTACAGCGGGAATTGAGTGCTATATTACGGGTATCCATGGCTTTGGAGATTATCAAAAGCATTAGCGAAATGCAAAAAATAGCGGACAATCTCCGTAGCAGCCAAAAACGTATCGGCGTAGTACCCACAATGGGCTATCTCCATGAGGGGCATGCCAGTTTGATTCGTACTGCTTCAACAGTTTCAGATGCAGTGATACTCACGCTATTTGTTAATCCGATGCAGTTTGCCCCACATGAGGATTTGTCACGGTATCCGCGTGATTTTGAAAAAGATTGCCTGATTGCTGACCAAGCAGGAGCGCATTTTCTTTTTGCACCGAGTGTGGAAGAAATGTACCCAACTGGATTTGCTACAACAATTTCTATCAGTGGGATTACACAAAAATTTGAAGGTGTATATCGCCCAACGCATTTCGATGGCGTGGCAACGGTAGTCGCTAAATTATTTACTGCTACGAAACCGCATATTGCTGTTTTTGGACAAAAAGACTACCAGCAGACATTGGTTATAAAACGACTTGTCGCCGACTTAAATCTCGATATTGAAATTTCTATCCGACCCACAGTCCGTGAGTCGGAAGGATTGGCAATGAGTTCACGGAATGTGTATCTTTCGGATGATCAGCACAAAGAATCGCTTGTCATTTCTCAAGCAATTTCTAAAGCAGTATATGCTGCTGAATCCGGGGAACGCAATCGGGATACATTAAATACGATTCTGAGGACAACTCTCCTTTCTCTCGAAAATATAGACATCCATTATGCAGCAGCAGCTCATGCAGAAACCCTCGACGAACCGGAGAGATTTTCTGATAATGACAGTATTGTTTTTCTTGTAGCTGTAAAAATAGGTGCTACAAGATTGATTGATAACGCAGTATGGAATCCTAAATCAAATTAGCTGTTCAAGTGACTACTTATTTCTTCGCTTACTTCTTATAACACATACCTTGCAACTTATTCCTTAACAATTTATTCCTTACAACTTACCCCTAATAAAGACCTATGACTTCCTTTACAGGTACTGCAACAGCTATTGTAACTCCATTTTTAACTGATGAATCTATTGATTTTGATTCTTTAGGTAGACTCATTGACTTTCAAATTGAACAAGGAATCGAAGGAATTGTTCCGTGCGGTTCGACCGGTGAAGCTGCAACAATGTCATATCAGGAAAAGGTGGCTGTTATTCGTTTTGCTGTAGAAAGGGTAGCAGGACGTATAAAGGTAATTGCAGGAACCGGCTCGAACGATACCCGTGCTACGATTACGCTAACACGTACTGCTAAAGAAATTGGCGCAGATGGGGTATTACTTGTAGCACCGTATTACAACAAACCCACACAGAATGGATTTTTTGAACATTTTAGAGCAATCGCCGAAGCAGTAGATATTCCTCAAATCATCTATAATGTTCCATCGCGCACCGGCTCGAATATTCTTGCTGAAACACAACTTCGCATTGCTGAAAGTAATACTAATATTGTTGCTACAAAAGAAGCATCTGCTAACTTGGAGCAAATGATGGAAATTATCGCAAATGCACCAGCGCATTTTTCTGTATTATCGGGTGATGACTCGCTGGCACTGCCTGTGATTGCCTGTGGAGGAAAGGGAGTGATTGCAGTGATTTCCAACTATGCACCTAAACGTTTTAGCGATTTGGTTCGTGCTGCTCTGCACGGGGATTTTGAAGAAGCCCGACGTCTCCAATTTGGGTTGCTTCCGATGATGAAACTTAACTTTATCGAATCGAATCCAATCCCTGTTAAATTTATTCTATCGCGTATGGGTATGATTGGCGAGCAGTACCGCTTGCCGCTTACTCCTGCTTCAACATCGAGTAAAACAGCACTTGTAAATGGGATGAAAGAATGTGGGATTGAGTGATTTTTCCGGTAAACTAAAATAAATTTAAATCTTTTAAATAATAGATAATTCAAGGATATACTTATGCGCAGAGATATACAGAAATGGTGGTCGCCCAGATTGAACAAGCAGATGGAAATAGTATCATACGGTTATTACGGCTTCGCACTCTTGATGTTCCCGACTGCTGCTGCAGATTATTTGGAATATGAGCGTTTTTATCTCATTGATGCAATCAAGCCATATATTGATGCCGGTAAATGCAAAGTATATTCTATCAATAGCATAAACTCCGAAAGCTGGCTGAACAGTAATAAAAAACCGAAAGATAAAGCAATCCGTCATCAACAGTATAACGGATATATATGCGAAGAAGTAGTACCCTTTATCTTCAATGATTGCGGTGGACGTGTGCCGATTATTACAACCGGTGCATCTCTCGGTGCTTTTCATGCAGTGAATACGGTGCTTCGTCGTCCTGATCTTTTTGAGGGGTTTATAGGCATGAGCGGAACGTATGATTTGAAAACATATGCGGGAAAATATTATGATGAAAACTGTTATTTCAATTCTCCTGTTGACTATATGCCTAACCTCCATGACGAGTATTGGCTGAACTTGTTGAGAGCTAAAAAACACTTGCATTTTGTATCGGGGCAAGGAAATTACGAAGCTCCGAAGTGTTCAATAGAAATGGGTAATATTCTTACCGCAAAGGGAATTCCCAACGAAGTAGATTTATGGGGACATGATATGCCTCATGACTGGCCTACATGGCGCAAGATGCTCCCGCATTATTTACAAACGCGGTTCTAAGATGTATTTCCGTAGGGCGTATTCTCTCGAAATACGCCCTTTGGTTTAATGAGGTAAGTCTTCGAGGATAATCTATAGTGTATTTTTGTTTCTACAAAGTTTCTTTCGTTGATTATTATATAAAGTCTAGTAAATATTTACAATTATTGGAAGTAAATCTCTGCTCGGTCAAGGCAGGTGCTACACCTGCCTTTCATTAAATGCCGAATAACACACGTAAGTGTAAATCCTGCAATAACTTTGAGAGTATAGTTTCGTAAAAAGGTATCTTAGTCGAAAGCAGGTGTAGCACCTGCCTTGACCTAAATACTCCAAATTGTATATTATTATTAGACTCTGAAGTTGTTTAAACTTAGTTTTTTTGTAGAATCAGATTTAAAATTTAGTAACTT
>CAZGNO010000029.1:0-43405 GCA_964527785.1 uncultured Chitinophagaceae bacterium | reverse complement strand
AGAATGACGGGCAATGTAAGAGATGTCATTTACAGCGGCAGCGAAGAATCTCCGTATGCTTGTTCAGTCCAGTTTTTGTAGTGCATAGCTGAGATTCTTCAGTAGAAGACTCCATCAGAATGACAGCTATTCGAATAATACGATTATTTTTGTCCCCTTACTTACTCTAACAAAACAGTGAAGATAACTGTTGGTCTGTGAGGTTTTAGTAAAAAAAAACTCTAAACTTAGTATTTCTACTGAAAGTTTAGAGTTGATGTTAATGAGTTCCGGTATTTATGACTTTTAATTCGACTGAAGTTGCTCTCCGATGACATTGATTAATTTTTCCGAAGTGTATGGTTTGTGTAAAAACGATACGTTCTCCTGATTGACAATATCACCGTCTTGTTTCAAGCCACTTACGGCAATTGCTTTAACCTTTGGGTTCATTTTTTGAATTGCTCGGATGGTAGCAATGCCGTCCATGTATGGCATCATCATATCGGTTATGACAAGGGCTATTTTTGAGCCGTGTGTTGCATACGCTGAGACTGCTTCCGTTCCGTCGGCAGCAGTAAGCACCGAGTATCCGTGAGCTTCCAGAGTTACTCTCGTAATTTCACGAATACTTTCTTCATCATCAACGACAAGTATGAGTTCTCCGTTGCTGAGTTCATATTTCATTTTCTCATTAGGTTCGAGAACTTGGGTACCTTCTTGTGCAGGGAGGTATATTTTAAATGTAGTACCATGACCAACTTCGCTATATACATTTACAAAACCATTGTGACTTTTGATAATGGTAACAACTGTAGAAAGCCCTAAGCCGGTTCCTTTCCCTATTTCTTTTGTTGTAAAGAATGGCTCGAAAATTCGCTGTAAAATCGCAGGTGGCATTCCTGTCCCTTGATCTCTGACTGTAATGACAACATAATGACCGAGTTTTGCTTCAATATTCATCCGAACATATTGCTCATCAAGCACAATAGTTTCAGCTTCAATTTCAATTTTCCCGCCGTTTGGCATCGCATCACGAGCATTTACACACAGATTCATCAGAACTTGGTGCAACTGGGTTGCATCAGCAAAAACTGTTGGCAAATTTTTAGCTGCATTTATACGAAGCGAAATTGATTTGGGGAAGGTTTGAATTATGATTTTTCCTATTTCATCAATAATGTGACGGGTCTGCACGCCTGTAAATTCACCTTCCACCCCGCGAGCAAATGACAGTACTTGTTTTATGAGTTCTGATCCTCTTTTAGTTGATGCTTCTAGTATACTAAGCATTTTTTGACTTTGAGGATCGAGCAACTTTCTACTCAAGACTGTTACAGAGAGTAAAATAGGTGAGAGGATATTATTCAGGTCGTGAGCTATACCGCCGGCTAAAGTGCCGATGCTCTCCATTCGTTGCATACGTAAGAACTGATTTTCAAGTTTCTTTTTCTCGGTAATATCACGCGAAACAACAATAACCTGTGCTATGTTTCCGGTATCATCTTGTATAACACTACATTGAGATTCAACGAAGCAGGGGATACCACTATGAGGCATGAGGCAATATTCTACACGACTTCCAATACCGGTTTGTACTGTCTCTTGAAATACTTTCCGAACCTTCTCACGATCATCAATATGAATTTCCTTAAAAAAATCAGTTCCTTCCTTCAATTCCGAACTATCAAATAAGGATTTGTAAGATGGGCTGTTATAAATTTGTTTTCCCTGAAGATCAAGAACAACAATCATATCGGTTACATTTTCAGAGATGAGCCGAAACTGTTCTTCACTTCTCTTAATATCTTCTTCTGCCTTTTTACGATCTGTGATATCTTGGATCGCTCCGAAAATACGAACACACTTTCCGTCAAGAAATTCTGCCTGCCCCTGCACTCGAACCCAAATATGCCTGCCTTTTGCAGTAATAAACGGAAGCTCAAGATCCCATGATTCACCATTTTCCATACAGTTATTCAGGGCTTCGGTAATAATCGGTTGTGCTTCAGGGGCGTAATAATTTATTCCGCTTTTTACATCCAACTTCTCGGTAGAATTAAGCTCATGAATATGACAAGTTTGAGAAGAGCAAATTACTTCCATTGTTTCCATGTCAATTTCCCATCCACCCACATTTGCAAGATTACCGGTCTTAATCAGCATTTCAGCACTTTTGCGTAATTTTTCTTCTGCCTGTTTGCGCTCGCTAATGTTCACAGAAAGAATCAAAATCCCTTCTATAACCGGTTGAATTTTGAAATCAAAACAGCTTTTTTTACCATCCGGATATATAACTACACTTTCCATGGACTGAGGAGTGCGGTCTTCCATGCTAAGTTTCATTTTTTCGAACAATACTGTGGTTTCGATATCGGGCCACACATCCATATACTTTTTACCGACCATTTCTGCTTTGGATCTTCTGTTATGTATTTCAGCTGCATTATTAATATAGAGATACTCCCAACCGAATCCGATTATCTGACAGCCCTCCATGATTACGTCGAGAGTTTGGTGATACTTTGCCTCACTTATTCTAATTTCTTCTTCAACTCTCTTTTTTTCTTGAATCTCATGTTGTAATTCATTGTTCTTGCTTATAAGCGCATTGTTCTTTTCAAGTATTTGTTGTTCTAACTGTATTTTGTATCTCTCTACAGTAGCAGGATAACGGCGAATTCTAAAAAAAAGAAAGAGTGTAAAGATAAATAACAATGTGAGTGAAGAATAAAGCATGAATGTTTGCGAAGAATTGGGGACCCCGACTAAACTACCCAGAACTGTGGTAAGTTTGTCACTTGCAACATTCATAGTGTTTATCCGGAGAGGTTGCTCCGATTTGTAAACAGCAGCCGATGTAAGTATTTCATCAGGCAATTCAAAAACAGCATGACTATTCACAGTCAATTGAGCAGTATCATTTACAGTTGTGGCTTCGCCCAATAGCCATACTGAAAATCCTAGTATAGTTACTAATGCTCCAAAACCTATGAGGAGCTTTACTTTGAAATTCGAGGTTACTGTATCCATTTTTTTGTATAAATTTTGTTACTATACACCACAATCCAATCGAAGAATCTTCGCTAAAACACGGAGAAAGTGATTTGTAACTACAATTTACGGCATAAAATCAGTAAAAAAATGGAGAATGTACACAAAAAGTCAACTCTTTATTTGCTTTAAATTTAGAGCAAAATGTACGGTAAAAACAGGTAAAATGCAGTGTAACTAATTGTATTTTATTGAGTAATGAATAAATATAGAATTGCATATTAAGTGCCCAAAACGTGCTATTCGGTCAGTTTTCAAATGAAAAATATTTTTTACATAAATTTTTGACTGTTTATTGAATGAGTTCCAGCAGTTTTTGTGGTGTTTTGGGGTGTAGTTTGAGGTGTGTACCTCATGGTATTGGGTGAGATGTAATGCGATTTTAAAGATTAAGAACGAGTTTTCTTTCTTCAATCTTTTGAATGACCATAGAAGGAGTGGGGTGATTTTGGTTCTATCGTTGGTTAAATGCTCTCATAGTACTGTTTAGATACTGTACTATTTCCCTACAATAACAAACAGATAATCACCCAAATCATTATCATATTGACTTTTTATATCTAAAAATAGCCCTGCATCCATATCTGATTTAAGCTTTGAGAGACCCAGTTTTATCTCTTCATTATGAGCTAAGGAAGAAAAAGACGAAATTCCGTTTTGAATTGCTTTATTGAAATAAAGAGCAGGTGTATTCTTACCGACATATAAAAAATGATCCTGCAAATTGTCTCGTACATAGAACTTCTCAGTTTCAATTCCTCCAAAACCAGCTTTGAAGGCAGCATCAGTTATCACTTCGAGAGAAGGCATTTGAAGTATAGAACGTTCAAGCATTTCGGGAAAATAATAATTCAGCCAATAATAGTTCATTTGCTCCGGTGTGGAGGTAAAGAATACGGCTTTACCGCCGTTTTTTAGAACCCGATAAAGCTCTTTGAATCCTTTCTGTAAATTTTTCCAGTGATGAAGGGTTAATGTTCCGATAATACCATCGAACATGGAGCTTTCGGAGGGGATATTCTCGGCAGTACCTAATTTCCACTGAATGGTTTGGTTGCGAGATTGAGCGGTTTGTATCATTATTTCAGAAGGGTCTACACCGTAAAGATTTAAACCTTTATCTGATAAAGCAAGGGTATAATTACCGGTTCCACATCCTATATCTAGGTAAAGATTGCCTTGTTCTGCTGAAAGTAATTGGTATAACCGTTCAGTGATAGTAGGATCGGCACATCGGGTTGAGTTATAGTTGGTGCCGATAATATTGTAGAGTGCTTTCTTCATTAGGATTATCGTTAACTTTTATTCCCGAGGATAAAAAACATTTGTGATGTTTTAGCAAATCGTCCGCGAATAAAATCAAATGCAGCGAAGCCGGCACTTAAAATTCCAAAGAGCGGGTGATAAACCACCGGACGCTGACGGGTAATGGATACCCATCCCAAACGCTCCAGAGCAAAAAGCACACTGGTCGTCCAAAACGGTGCACCCTGCGTATAATTGGCTTGTATTACTTTCAAACCTGCCTTTTCTACAAGTCCGGTCAGACTTTCTTTCGTGAACAAAGTCCAATGCCTGGGGCAGTGAAATCCACCCCAATTCTTATTTCGAAAAAGACGTGCATCCCAACTGTCAATATTGGGTGTTTTAATAAGGATAATTCCTGTTGGAGAGAGGAGTGTTCTTGCCTGCTCCAATACTGCAAGAGGGTTTGCTACATGCTCAATGAGATTGAGCATCAAAATAACATCGAATTTCTTCTCTGAAGCAAAATCCTCAATTCGTCCGCAGAAATAGTTGTGTCCGTTAGCAATTGCGAGCTTTTCTGCATCAGCATCCAAATCAACTACTTGGGTGTAGGAAATCCTTGAGTCCGCTTGCTTGAGTACGTTTAGTTCCCAGCCGGCTCCGCCGCCTACGTCCAATGCACTGAGTGTATCCCCCGGAACTTGTTTCAAAAGCGGACGGAAATAACGCTTGTCGAGCCATGTTTTGATACGGTGGACGATTGAATCTTGAGACTGTGCAAAGGAATAATAATTCGAAGGATAAATCTCGGCAAGCCGATCTATGGGAACAGGATGAATAAACATCGAACCGCAACTGGCACACCGTAAAATATTGAACAATTCGTTTGTAGTACGGTATTCAAGATCGGTTGCTTGTGCCCACACCGCTGATGTATTAGTTGCACCACAGCAAAGGCAAATCGGCTTAGTAAACGATACAGGAGCTGCCATTATACATTTATTGGATTGTGAATAATCGTCCAAATGTACGGAAATATCCCGTTTTGTGACGTTGAAGAATCGAAGCGACTTGAGTCTCCTGAAGGAATCTCTCCAAGTCTTTGAGGCGTGTATAAGAAATCTGCATCTCCCAGTGATGGAGCAAATGTCGGTTGAAACCAGCAGCACCGAGAGTCGAGGCAATAATTCCGGAGCCAAACATGCGGTTTGTCTGTCCGTGTGGTATTATAGAATAATCTATAGAACTTTTGGCAGATTCACTCCGATGCTCAAGCAATTGTCGAATCGAACCAAAGAATGGAAAGACAATCAAAAAACCAATAGTCCAGCTGATTGCGAGTGACCAATACCCCAGCAGAGCAGCAGTAATTACAATTACTGCATTGAGAAGTCCGCCTATAATAACCTGCAGTCCGAATGTGCTTTTCTGCTTTTCAGTTTCGGGTGTTGGGCGCGATTGTAGTACTTTTTCACGATTTGCCAGAACTTTAACAACACGAATCCCTGTAAGTGATTCAATGATAAAACGGATAGTAAGTGCATCAAAATAAGAATGTTCCGTATCATCCGGAGTTCCGAGATGGCGATGATGCATCAAATGAATGGGGCGGTAGAATTTAATATCCTGTCCAACGAGTGAGCCGATAAAAAGGTTTGCTAAACGGTCGTTTTTTTTGCGGTCTTTCGCAAGATTATAGTGTGCTGCTTCATGAAAGAACAGCTGTATGTATTGGTGAATATATCCGAATAGAAACGCACATATAATAATCGTAAGCGGTCGCAATGCAGGATAGAATACATCCATTGCAACTGCACTTGCGGCAGTAAGAATCAAAGCAAAGTGCCCCAATAGAATATCACGCCAAACAACTGTATAATTAGGGGTAAGGGTTTTACGAAATTCTAAATACGGCACACCGGATATACTTATAATTTGGTCTCGTTTAAGGTCTTCCAGTTGTTGTAATTCGCTGTTCATAGTCACATTAAATAGATAAGGTTACAACTTTTTTGCTTGAATTATGGTGTCAAGTGTATTTTGTAGCTGCTCCGCTTCCCACATTTCTTGATTGCGGCTGTGAGCATAAATTAAATTTCGAATCATACGGACAATCATTGAATAATTCGATACTTTGTCGAGCATCGAGTCATTGAAGTCAAAGTTAGATTTTGAAATAAAATGTTTACAATCCTCACGGCTTATAAAGACCCCGAAATTGAAAACATCAATAAATACTCGTAAAACCGGATGAAAAACCAAAAAATGAAGTGGCATCCCAATACCATGGAGTTCTATTCCAACTCTTTCCCCTACCAGCATATACGCTGCGGAAAGTGAAATCGGGATTCCTATACGTGTCTTCATTAAACTGTGAAAATAGGAATGGTCGGGTTTATAGTCCGGTGTAGCACCACGGAATCCGCTCTGCTCAAAAAATGAATCATTCAAACTCATCAAGAGCGTGAGATCATTTGTGCTGCTTGTTCGTGTAAAACTTTGATGAGCATCAAGTGCAATTTCGTCTAATTGTGAAGAAATTGCAGCACCATTCGTTTCCGGATACCCGAATTTTGACAATTGAATGACTGACTTTTCTAAATTAAGGTCTTCATCAGAATTTCGAGCAGAAATAATTGTTTCTTGAAATGTTGTTAATGCACTTTTTTGAAATTCATGGATAATTATTTCACAGCTTCTTCGGGTAAAAACACTCGGATCGTTCTCTAATAACGTTCTGAGGTGAGGTACGATATTTCCGCCGTATTCAACAAGTTTTTTCTGAACTGCCTGCGCCACCGTGCTATCTGGGTCATCCAATAGCCGTAATAAGGCATCCAACTCACCAATATTTTCAAAGGCAATATCCGAGTCGGAACCGGAAGCAATCATTTTATTCAAAAATAAGATAAATAATAGTATTCAAAAGGTAGTCCGATGTTACAGTTCCAGAATTTCAGTAAGTTCATAGCGCAGATATTCAAATGCCTCTTCAGGAGAATTTGCATATTTGAATAATGCAATATCGTCTTCTTCAATCATTCCTACATCAAGAAGATACTCAAAATTAAGAACTTTCCGCCAAAACTTCTCACCATATATTAAAATTGGGATATGTTTCCCGATTTTACCGGTTTGAGCCAAGGTTAAAATATCGAATAATTCATCGCAGGTTCCGAAGCCGCCCGGGAACACAACCAGAGCTTTCGCCAAATATACAAACCAGAATTTCCTCATAAAAAAATAATGAAATTCAAGATTCAGGTGGTCAGAAATGTATGGATTGGGATGCTGCTCGTGAGGCAATGAAATATTGAGCCCGATTGAATCGCCACCGGCAAGATATGCACCGCGATTTGCCGCCTCCATAATTCCCGGACCACCGCCGGAGCAAATAGCTAAACGCTTTTCGGGCGGAAGTGAGTGTGACCACTCGGTCAAGTTATGTGCAAGTTTTACTGCATCACGGTAATATTGTATAAATTCACTTTGTTTCAGGAGCAAATCAATTTTCTTTTGGACTATAGGTTGATCGTCCGGTAAGGAATCATGGAGTTCTTTATCGAGAATATGTTTGCGTCTTTCGAATTCTTCGTCTGAAAATATCCGTGCAGAACCGAAAAAAATTATGGCTTGACTGACTCCTCCGTCATGAAATTGCCTTTCAGGTCCCAAATATTCTGCTCCAATTCGCAGGGAACGTGCTTCAGGACTTTGCAAGAAATCACTGTCAGTATATGATTTGGGAGTTCGTCCGCTGTAATTATTGAAGGTCATAATTAATATATTTACGTAAAGAAAATCCTGTTACCTGGCATCGTGATAACCGCCATCCACCGATAAAATTTGCCCAGTAATATATGGAGAACAAGTTGCAAAAAAATAAACTGCACTACAGACATCTTCAGTCGTACCATGCCGTTGCATTGGAATTCGAGAGGGGGGAATCATAGCCGAATCGCTTTCAGACGGTTCATCCGGTATTGAAATCGCACCCGGGCACACACAATTAACCGACAATCGAGGTGCAAGCTCTCTCGCAAGTGCTTTTGTAAGATGAATAACAGCTGCTTTAGACACATTATACGGAATACGATGTTTCCATACCTCTAAGCCGCCAAGAGAAGCCACATTGATTATCCTTGAATTCTCAAAAGCAATTGATGAAAAAATTTGCGCGGCTACAAACTCACCGCCGATATTTACAGAAAGGACTTCGTCCCACAGTTCTTTCGATATATTTTGCAGAGTTGAAGGCGGCGGGAAAATTCCGGCGTTATTGACAAGCACATCCGGAGGTGCACCGAATTCACGTGTTGCCATATCAAAAGCATATTCCAATTGACTTTTAGAACGCACATCTGCTTTGAGTGCTATTCCTCGCTGTCCGAGAGCTGCTTCACCGATTATATTTATTTGCCGAACAGTTTGGAGCGCGCCGGTGTGTGAAGTATTGTAATTAACACATACGTTCCATCCCTTTTTTGCAAAAAACAAAGCCATCCCCCGACCGAGTCTACGACCAGCACCTGTAATGAATACTGTGCGTAAGCGTGGTTTCTCGTAAGAATAACGTCCTTCTGTTTGTGTTGTTGCAGTCAAAGGTTTCTCTTAAAAATTCAAATTTTACTGTACAGGTGTTTCTATTATTACCTGTACTGTACGGGAATAATTACGTCCTTGAGGGGTAGTATTGTCATATAAAATTTCAGAATTACCTTTTGGAAGCAGCATTACCCTGCTATCCGGAATTCCGAGAAATTTCTGCACTTCAACGCACCGTCTGGTGGTTAGTTCTTGATTGTAGCTTTGCTCACCGGTCCTGTCGGCATATCCGGCTATAGTAACCAGTGAATTTGGGAGAACCCTATTCTTTACATCTTCTAATATTCGTTGATTTGGTTTGGTTATTGTTGCACTGTTGTAATCAAAAACAATAAGCGAGAAACGCTCTATCCGTTTGTCGTTTTTGAGTTCCATCCGCTTTTTGTTTATTGTCAGTTGCTTTACTGCCAAACTTGTATCCTTAGATTTTTTTACTCCAAGAACGTCAGTTGCATCAAGTTGGATTTTTACGGGAGTTTCTGCGAGGGGTTGAGGATTTTCCAAGATATCCCATTTTTGAATGGTTGGCAACCCTGTACCTTGATATGAACGTAATTTTTGTCCGTTTTGCTCAACGTTTATACTCCACGCAGCAACTCCGGAATCAGAAAGTATTTTTGGAATAATCTCAACATACGGTGGATTTGCAGTTCGTACAATTTCCTTGAGAAGAACAGGTTTGAGTAAACTCAAATCGTTTGAGCTTATCTCCACTCGACGGTTTTCGGATTGTCCGTCTTCATTAGAATTATTAGCTGCATTCTGAGGCAAGTTCTGAGTCGCAATATTTATTCTGTCGGGTGTTATATTCCATACGGATTCCAAATAACTTTGAACGGATTCGGCACGTGAACGGGAAAGATTAGGTGTTGTTTTATCTCCGCTTATCATATTGTTTGTACCTGTTAGGGTTATTGATGCTTGCGGGTTCTTCCGCAAACGTGAGCCAATAATATTCAGTAAATCTTTGTAGATTTCAAGGGTATTTCGTGGCAAGTTATCCTCAGAGAAATGCCCGGTTCTGTCACTTTGTAGCCGATTGACGTCTGTTTCAATAAGATTGGCATCGCCTTCAATAAAGAATATGTAGGGCAAAAGAGGGAAACTTTCTTCGGTTTCGGTCTCTTCAATACGGATGGTGGGCTGGGGCTGTCTGATACCGTTTTTCTCTACTCCAAAAGCAGTGAGTGAAAGCTCAAAGCGTGAATTACGAGGAATTTCCTTGCGATATTCTTCATAGATTGTCGTTGTATGCCGCTCGATATTCTCTTCGTGTTTTACACTAACATCAGCCAGCGAACGAACCTTTGTAAGGGTTGTTTTCGTCAGTCCGATTACGGGAACTACATTTGTATCACGGCGATACACCGTGTCGAGGATAATCTGAACGTCGGGTTTAGGGAATATTGGTAGTTTAATTGCAGCCCCAATTTGCAAGGCACCTGCCTTCCAAGTAACACCGGAAATATTCGTAAGTGGAAGTTGATAACGGATATCGGGTTCGAGAATTGCTCCGTTGCCAATAGGAAGCTCGTAACTTATACCCATAACTCCGTTGAGTTGGATTACGTTTTTATCGGGTATATCTCCGCTCCCTTCGTTGCGAATTGCCCTGCCGGTTCCATAAAAAATCGCATTGTCGGGCGTTACCAATGTTTCGCGTTGTGAGAATGTACTGGTTGTCAAATATCCTAGGTTTAGTCCCAGTCTGCTTCTGAACCCACCTAAAAATCGCAATGCAAGAGTTGGCTCAATACTAAATGTAGAGATTGAAGAACCGAGAAAATGTTCGACAGTAATGGGAGTAGTTGTATCTCTTCCATTACGAGTAATGGGTGTATTGCCAATTATTTGCGGAACACTGAAATCTGCTCCGAGCGAAGAATATCCAACCCTGGTTTGAAGTGCAATGAAAGGGCTCAGGTCAAATTCAATCAATCCGCCGAATGAAAATCCGCTCCCGCCGGCAGATGTAAATTGCTGACAGCAATTCGGGAAGCCGGGAAGCTCGCGGAAATCAGCCGAGTGGATTGTGCTGTTATACGCTCCATATATTCCAAGGTAGTAGAGAGGTACCCTCGGTTTGGAATTATTTTCGCTCGTTTGCGCTTGCAAATCTTGAATTTGCATGAAAGCGAGAATCGAAACAAGTAAAAAAATAAATTGGCTAAAAGTCATAAATAGAATATAATTTTTCGACGGATTAAGCAGTAGGACAGAATTAATTTAAAAAACAAAGTGCTGTCATTCTGAGGAATTCTTAGACCGAAGAATCTCCGCAAAGCACTACACATACAGGGTTTAAGCAGTATACGGAGATTCTTCACTAGCGTTCAGAATGACAGGGTATATAAAATTTAAATAAATCAGTCTTGCTACTAAACTTTATTGATTCAAAAAAACCGTACCATTAGTGGACTATCATTATTTGTGTTGTTTTTACTTTAGTCGGGGTTCGCAAAACAGCCAGATACATTCCGCTTGGAAGGGTTGCTGCCTCCATTTCAATATCTTCCCATTTCCCTGAACGGTTAGTATCAGTCATTTCCCAATCTGTACGGAAAACCTGCTGTCCGCTTGTATTCACAACCTGAACACTATGCTGCCCCAGTTCGACTGTTGCCACCGAAAGAACTACATTGTCTGATACTGGTTGGGGTCTGGCAGTAATTCCGAATCCTAACAAACTATCAGAGATAAGTCGGTCTCCGCCTTTTTCACATATTGTTAATTGTAGGAATCCGTCAGTAAGACCATCAATGATGGCAGAGGTTCCTCCCCATTGAAAATTACGCCAACGAAGCGAATCACTAACTACATTTCCTAAAAGTGCATTTCCGATAATCTCTACAAGTATCGGTTTTGAAGAACTGACGTCTGTCTGATTTGTGTCAGTGACAGTTACGATTCTTTTTCCGGTTGCTGCATCAATTCGGGTAGTCATTGCGCCTCGATTTACAGAAAGCGGAAGAAAAATGTGCTTGTCAAATTCAAATTCAGCAGTAAATGTAACCTTTGGAAGTGTTCGCGAAGCAGGGGAAAGCGAAACTCGTATTGGAATCTTATAGCCGACAGCAGCAGGATTGACAGTCGTATCAACCGGCAAACTGACGACTGTCCGAACAATCGGGAGCCCTGTTCCGGTAACTATTACCAGTCGTTCGTCCAGACATGGTTTGCTGAGCGGAAAGACAATTGTGTCAGTTTGGTTTGTCTCTGTAGTCGGTGCAAATCGCACAGAAATCGTTACATCTGCTTTTGGCAGGAGCGTAAGCGGAAAAATAGTCGGGTCGAAAATTAATGAAATTTCCCCACTGTTTACCCTAAGTTTTGGCTCTAAAATTTCAATCGTATCCACTCCGTTGTTACGAAGAGTGAGTGCTTGAGTAGTTGATGATGATATTTCAATCCCGCCGAATGTTACTTCACCGGGTGCTGTAAGCAGTACACTTCTTCGTTCACCGACCAAGTCGGTATTATAATTGATATTTATACCATTTATAAGCGCATTGGTAACGACTTGTGCATTTTTTACACCATCTGTTGTTAAAATAGGGTTAAAGATTATTTCCCGCTTAAATGTTGAGTCCGGCTTCAATAGTACGAAGAAATTTACTTGGGAAGAAAAGCTGAATACATTTGCATCAGTACCGATGATATCCATTGATAGTAATTGCAAATCAGTTTTTCCGATATTGGTATAGGAAACGCTGTCAATTTTCTGCTGGCAGGAGACCACATTCCCGAAATTAATTCTATTAGTAATGCTGAGGTCAGCCATAATCCCAGTCACTTCTATAATACAAATGAGTGTATCCTCGCATGGCTTGTTAAAGATAAACTTGAGAGTATCTCTAATAATTCCACCGGAGGTAGCCGGAAAAGTTATTAAAAATGGTGCAGAACCTCCTGATGCTGCCAGAGAAGTTGAAGACGGGGTGACAGTTACATCCTGACGAGTGCTTATGATTCTTGTAAGATTTGCATCGAAATTGCTGGAATTAGTCAGCGTAATTAATGTATCGCCACTTGAAGGAACGGGAACCACACCTAAATCTATATATTTAGGAACATCCACCTGAATCAACTGCTTAGTGGCATTGATAGGAATATTGATAATCGGGTTCTGCGGGTCGTCTGTTTCAATAGAGAGAATAGCAGTATTCAGACCGCTTACACCCAATGCAGGGGTAAATGTAACAATGAACACAACATAACCATTTGTAGTCAAAATATAGGGTGGCGTCGGTTGATTGATGATGGAGAATGCACCGGAGTTTGTGCCGGTAATAATTGCCCGCTTACTGATAGTTAGGTCTCCTGCTCCGATATTGGTGAGGCGAACAGAATCTATTTTTGTATCACACCGCGCAACGATTCCCATGTCAATTGAGTTTGATGAAAGCACCACTTGCGATTGAACACCTTTTCCTGCAAGCAAAATCCGTGCAGTATCTATACAGCCGCCGTCTTTCAGGAGAGAAATAGCAGCCAATGTTGCTGAATCGTCCCCCAACTTAGTAGGAGTATATTCACAAACAATAGTAACTACATCTCCCGGTGGAATTATCGCCGGAAGGGTAGGAACTGTAGAAACAATTCTAAAAGGAGCGGCAAGCGGAGTGAAATCTTGGAGTGATGCAGGAGCATTACCAATGTTTGTGAAAGTAAGTGTTACTCGCGACGAAGTACCGACTTTTACAGATGAAAACTGCCCTGTCCCTGTAGGAACAAGTTTCGTTTCGACTCCCTCAGCTTTAAGGACAATCGTTTTTTTATATCCGCATTTATCAACGTCTATTGTTAGTATGGTTTCAACTTTTCCGCGTGAACGGGCGTTGTATGTTAGGTCAATTGCTCGTGTTGTGTTTTTAGGAATTGGTCCGCTTTGCTTAAGTGCTGCTGTGAAATTAGATTGGTCTGAAAGTTTGACTTCATCTACAGAAATATCATAGTTGGATTTATTCTGCAACTGAATAGTTCTACTAACGCTACCTGAAGCCAAACATACTTTCCCAAAATCAATTGTATCCTTAACCGGTATATTTTGTTCGTCGAGTAAGCCAATTACGGCTAGGTCACGGTTACCGGTATAGCCAATTGCCCATAGTGATTTTCCTACTTCGGGGTCATTGTTTATGAGTTTGAGGGTATCTGTAAAAAACGTTCCTGCGATTGGAGGTGAGCTATACCGAACAATGAAGTTTTTTGCAGATTGTTTTGGAATGGTGAGTGGAAATTCATTCTGGAAGGGTGATACTAGCGAAAATCCTTGATTGCCATCTCGACTACCATTTAAAAAAGTTGCATTAAAAACAGTGAGGTCAATTACACCTTCATTCAGAACTTTCACTGTATCATAGAACATATCGTTAGAACAGTAAATAGTATTCAGTGTTCGGCTCTTGCTGCTGTTAATGATTGGTTGGTCAGCAATTTGAAGAATATTTGCTCCAGCTTGCGACATTATCAATGTTGGTTCTGATGTGTATTGCAGTACATTGGCATCAAGGATGCTTTGCATTGCTACAAGATAGTAGCGAGTTTCCGGGAATGATGTTATATCTGAGAAATTAATAACTTTGCTATCCTTTCCTTCAGGAACTGTAAAATAATCATAGAGTAACCACGGCTTGCCTTCTGGTTTGAGAAAAAGAGTGATAGGTTTACCATTCGAACTGAAAATGAGTGTACCTTTCAGACGGGGGACGATAGTTGTAGTATCGGTGGTAGGTCCACGATAAATGGAACCGGCAAAATTAATGTCAATAGGTGGTTGCATCGTCATAGCATCATGCCGGAAACGACCTGAACCTCCGGTAGGAGATTTACTTCCTCCGGAGACATTTACTCCTGATACGTTTGTCAAACTGGACTTACTCATCAGGATAACTGCTCCACCGGAACCGGAACCGCCGTTCCCGTTTGAGCTTTGAGCCCCATCAGCCCCAATGGCTTGGCATTGAATATTTGAGATACTATAACCATAGAGAGAAATTGCTCCGCCTCCTCCGCCTCCTTCGCCAGAGCATACATTCAGACCCCTAGGGTTGCCACCGGCACCACCAGAGCCACCTGCTAACGGAACCAGGCAATTATTCCCGACAACCTTCCCTCCTGTTTGGCTTGCAGGAGTGCTGTTCGCACCGATTGAATAATATCCTCCTCCACCTCCTGATTCGTTATCTTGACGTCCGCTCCCACCACCGTATCCACCCGAAGGATTGCAAGAATTTCCGAATCTGCAACCACTACCGGATGTTCCAAAAGGGTGGCCTCCGCCTCCGCCAGCTGCTTCAAAATCGGGAGTCGTCCCACCTTCAGCTTCGTTAAGACTACCTGAAGTATTATTAATGACTTTACCTGTGGACAACCCGTTAGCTCGAAATGAAGAAGAAACAGTAAATGTTCCGTTTACTCCGCCTTTCCCTCCACCTGTATAGCCATTGCCTCCATTATCTCCATTGAGAGTTCCTACAGAAACATCACAAAACTTTCCACCGCCGCCGCCGCCGCCTGCACCTCCATCTCTATTAGAAGCACTAACAGAAATTATAGTACCATTATTATCGCCTACTATGTTCCCTTTTGTGAGAATTGTTATTGGCAAATATCCTTGATTACCTACGGTATTCGGGTCACAATCGGCAGTAGAAACTGTATATGTTCCACTACCGAGCATCATACTGTCCACCAGCATTGCACCTCTTCTGGAGCGAACTCCTAATGTACCCGCACCCAAAACACGCTCGGCATTCTTGCTCTTATCTCCAAAAGAATATGGTTTCACAATATAGAATGTATCTACATTAGAATATTGACCGCTAACAAATACTCGAATCGGGATTCTATATTCTCTTTTCAATAAGCTCCAGTTTTCTTCTGTGGGTGGAAAAATGGGTAAATACTTACGGACAAATATTTGAGTGGAAAGTAATCGTCCTTTCCAGCTTACCACAACCGGTCCGATGACAATCATATTAGTATCTGAGGGATTCGCACATTCAAGGCGAACTTTGTCGGTAGAGTTGTTGAGATACAGTCCGTCTGTTCCGAACGAACCTTCGGCAGTATTTGGAGCAATCACCTCAACATAAGTATTCATATCCGGTGTGCCGATATCGGGGATAATGTAGGATATGGTGGGTTGTGCAGCCATGCTAATTGTTGTGATTAGCAATGCCGCAAAAAGAAGGATACTGTTCATACTGTTTGCTCCGGTGGATGTTTACAACTTTGGCAAATCTACGACTATTAGTGTGTATTATCCAAAGTTTTTGTAAGATGGATTTTAGAACGTAACTATAATATCGTACAAAGTATGGTTAAAGTAAATACATATTGAATGATATGATGCGTAATGTATTGCAATATATGTAGTTGCGTCTTCTGATTTGTGTGATATAATAGTAAGAACAATCATATAATGATATATAAATACGCTTTACGAAGTCCTCTATTTTTTTTACGTGATAAATAACCGTAATTTTGAAAGAAAATATCTGTGAAGAAATACAATTGCTATTTGAACGTCAACCGCCACGTAGTGATACTTTCAATCATCAAATTACACACACTTTCGCTTAACTAGTAATAGTAGAATTATGATAAATCTCTTGAAAAAACTCTTTGGTACTAAGCACGATAAAGATGTAAAATTGCTTCGTCCGATAGTTGATGAAATTAACGCCGAATTTGAAAAATTATCAGGACTTTCTGACGAGGAACTACGTGCAAAAACAGATGAGTTTAAGCAGTTTGTACTAAGTCAAATTGCTACGCTTACTCAAGAAACATCTGACCTTCAGTATAAACTCCTCCACGAAGTCCTGACACACGAAGAACACGAAGAAATATATACACGTCTCGCTGAGATTGAAAAGGAAGAGTATGCTGCCATATCCAAAGCAATTGACGAACTGTTGCCCCAGGCATTTGCAGTAGTAAAAGAGGTTTGTCGTCGTCTTACCGAGCGTAAACATACGTATGAAGTTGTTGATCAAACCGTTACATGGGCAATGGTGCCGTATGATGTACAGCTAATTGGCGGTATAGTAATCCATCAAGGTAAGATTTCGGAAATGGCAACAGGTGAAGGAAAAACACTTGTAGCTGTAGCTCCGATGTATCTTAATGCTCTTACCGGACGAGGCGTGCATTTGGTAACTGTGAATGATTATCTTGCCCGTCGCGACTGCGAATGGATGAAACCTGTCTTCGATTTTCTTGGAATAAACGTTGGGGCTATTCAATCACAGCAAACACCGGACGAACGTAAAGAATTATATCTAAAAGATATTACATACGGCACAAATAACGAGTTCGGGTTCGACTATCTCCGTGACAACATGGTTACAGATGTTGAAGAAATGGTACAACGCCCTCATTTCTTCGCAATCGTGGATGAGGTGGATTCTGTACTGATAGACGAAGCGAGAACACCGCTTATCATATCCGGTGCAGTAGGGCATACAGCCGACCAACGCTTTGACCAAATGAACCCGCGTGTAAAGCGAGTCGTTGAAGCGCAGTCGAAATTGACCAATGCTATTATTTCCGAAGCGGAGCGGTTGCTAAAGTCGGATAAAAAAGAAGACAGGGTTGCAGGGGGTGTAGCAATTCTGCGTACACATCGCGGTACACCAAAACAAAAGCGTTTGGCGAAGATTCTCCAAGAACCTGAATACCAAAAACTGATGCGTGAGACCGAACTTGAGTATTTGCGTGATCAAGGAACGAAAATGTCGGAGATTGACGAGGAATTATACTATACAATTGACGAGCGCAATCATCAAATTGACATTACCGAAAAAGGACGTGAATTGCTCGCCGGAATCGGCGGAGATGCTGAAATGTTTGTTATTCCGGATATTGCTGCCGAACTTAGTGCTATTGAAGGTGACAAAGAACTTACAGCAGATGACCGTCAAAATAAAAAAGACGAAGCAATGCGCCTGTATTCGGAACGCAGTGATTCAATCCATACCATTTCTCAAATTCTTCGTGCATACTCACTCTATGAGCGTGACGTTGAATATGTGGTTGATGACGGTAAGATTAAGATTGTGGATGAATTTACAGGGCGTATTTTGGAAGGTCGCAGGTACTCCGACGGCTTACACCAAGCTATTGAAACCAAAGAAGGCGTTACAGTCGAAAAAGATACTCAGACGCTCGCAACAGTTACGCTTCAAAATTACTTCCGACTCTATAAAAAATTGGCAGGAATGACAGGAACTGCCGAGACGGAAGCAGCTGAATTTGAGAAAATTTACAATCTGGATGTTGTGGTAATCCCTACCAACAAAACAGCAATCCGTAAAGATTTGGATGATTATATTTATCGTACAAAACGTGAGAAATACAACGCAGTCGTCGTCGAAGTGCAGCGGCTTGTGACGGAAGGTCGGTCTGTGTTGGTGGGGACAACCAATGTTGAAGTATCGGAGATCTTAAGCAAGATGCTCCGAAGAGCAAATGTTGCCCATAATGTTTTAAATGCGAAGCAGCACCAACGCGAAGCGGAAATTATTACGCTTGCCGGAAAAAGGGGAACAGTAACAATAGCAACCAATATGGCTGGTCGCGGTACTGACATTAAGCTTGACCTGGATGTACGAGATTCAGGCGGTTTGGCAATCGTAGGAACTGAACGCCATGAAGCACGACGTATTGACCGCCAACTGCGAGGTCGTGCCGGAAGGCAGGGCGATCCGGGGTCATCGCAATTTTTCATTTCACTCGAAGATGATTTGATGCGTCTATTTGGCGGTGCGAGAATAGCAGGTGTAATGCAACGGCTGAAAGTACCCGAAGGAGAGCCGATACAAGCAGGACTTGTTACTAAATCTGTAGAAAACGCCCAAAAGAAAGTGGAAGAAAACAACTTTGGGATTCGTAAACGCTTGCTTGAATATGATAATGTAATGAACCAGCAGCGCGAGGCGATCTATACACTTCGCCGTCAGGTGCTTAAAGGTGAGCGGATGAAAGGCGAACTGTTCAGCTATGTAGAGAATCTTGGCTATGAGTGGTTCGAAGCTTTCCATCCCGAAGGTGATCTTGAAGCACTGAAAGATTCAGTAAGAACAACTCTTCTCTGCGAACTGGCAATAGATAAAAATGAGTTTCGTGATATGAAAGAAGATGAGTGTGTTGAAACCATCCTTGAAGCTGCCAAAGAATTTTACGGTCGTAAGGAAGAAAAACTAGGGGTGGAATTTACCACTCATATTGAGCGGGTTGCTCTTTTGCAAACAATTGATGAAAAATGGCGTGAGCATCTTGTTGTAATGGATGATCTCAAAGAGGGGATTCACCTTCGTGCTTACGGGCAAAAAGACCCTCTTTTGGAATATAAAGGCGAAGCGGTCAGAATTTTCCAGCAGTTAATCAGAGATATTCAGAAGGAAGCTGTCAATTTTGCATTTAAGTTTTTCCCGCAATTCCAAACACAGGAGGAAAAACCACAACAAAAAAGACCTTCACAAAGCCAGCGGAAACCGGATAACGGCGGATTGCCTCAGTTGAATTCTGTAAATGTTACAAATTCGTCCTCACTTCGATTCTCGCGTCCAACTGTGACACCTGTATACCACACAAGCGCTGAAGAGGAAGAAGCTCATGCAAATGCAAGCAAAACTGTTCATCGCGACGAACCCAAAATCGGGCGAAATGACCTTTGCTTTTGTGGAAGCGGTAAAAAATACAAACAATGTCATGGTCGTACTGTAGCCGGTGCTGCAGAATAATTCAAATAAAACAAAAAAATACTTGTAACAAAAGTGCGAAGTACTTATTTTTGCTAACATATATCATCATTCTTACTATGTACGGGAGTTCCACAATGAAAAAAATCTTTACATTCGCAAGTGTTACAGCTTTTGTAATGCTTCTTATAGGTTCGGTGCAGTTTGCTACGGCTCAGAAATATACTTTTAGTCCTTCTAAAGACATAACCCAAACTTGGAATGGGACGGATGATTTTCAAATTAAAATGTTTATTGAAAATACATCTTCCGATACATTAAAGTTGTCATGGAAAGTTATTTCCAATAATATGCCTTTCGGATGGACTTACTCTATATGCGATAATTTCCTATGCTACAGCAGTTTCCAAGAGGACGCACCATTTGCGCCGATTGAAAAAGGTGGAAAAGCTTTCTTTAAATTCGATATTTTTCCTATTGAAGGTCAGGTAGTTAATTCCGTTGTTCAGCTTGGGGTATATGAGACAGGGAATCCGTTGGCTGTAGATGTAGTCAGTTTCTCGATCCAATCTCCTAGCTCTGTAGAAGAACCGGCATCATATTCTGCAGGTGTTACTCCAAATCCTGCCGGCGAGTCACTTACAATATCAGCAGCGGCTGCACTTAATTCTTTGCAAATTTACTCTGCATTAGGAGTAAAAGTAATGGAAATCAATAATGCAAATAACGCAGAACTAACATTGGATATTCGTGATTTATCGGTCGGAGTGTATTATATTAAAGCTCAAGATATTTATGGAAAAACAGTGGCAACTAAATTCCAAAAGTTCTAAGCAGTATTCTGTTCGATGTTAACATATCAAAAGCAAGTCGAATGCTCGGCTTGCTTTTGTTGTTTTTAGTTTGGTAGAAGTATACTTACGGGCGTACAGGGAGCTCTTGTAGCTCTAGTTCTGAAGAAATACATAAAGGACATTCTTCCTCCTGCCAAGTCATTGGTGAGTATTGAATAACGCTAATTTGCCGTACATTCAAAACGTTATGTTTACCCGTAGCATCTATTACCGAGGCAACACCGATTAATCTGGCATCAGCAGTGAGGATTTTACGGGAAATCGCACGTAAATGCCCCAAATCACCGAAAAGAACATCTTCTACAATGAGTATTCTGTCACCGGAATGAATTTCTAAACTTGGGTATAAACTAATTTCTTCTGAACCCCACAATCCATCAGTGAAAATTACTCGCGCTTCGAGTTGTCTGGCGATTTCAGAGGCAAATAGGATTGCCCCGATTCGAGCAGCAATGACGAGTTGAACATCCATGTCCCAAAAATGTTTTACGATTTCATAAGCAAATTTTCGATTTGTCGGAGGGAACTGCAATGCTTTATTGATACGATATGTAGTATCAGAATGCAAACCGTTCCCAAGTGTGTAGTGCCCATGAAGAACAGCATTCTTTTGTTCCAATATATCGTAAAATTCCTTGTTTTCCATAGTGCAATTCCATAAATTGGGTCGGCTCAAATTTCATAAAGAAACTTTTATTTCGATTTGAGTGTCTATAATACTATATTAATTCAGAAAGACGTATTATATATCGAAATTGACGTATCAACATTCAATATTTTATGCAAATTTCTTCTACTTCGGCAGATTTTAAACAAACTTTCAGTGAATTTCACTCACAAATAGAGCAAACTCTCCTTTCAGCATTTAATTCACGATTCCCGGATTCACTATATCATCCGATTATGTATTTATTCGAAGGTGGAGGCAAACGACTTCGACCAATTCTGACGATGGTAGCCGCCGGTGCGGTCGGTAACAATCCGAATGATGCATTGCAAAGCGGTGTTGCTATGGAAATTCTTCATAATTTTACACTTGTCCATGATGATATTATGGATAAATCTCCTATTCGTCGTGGGCGTGAAACTATCCATAAACGCTGGAATGAGTCGGCGGCAATTCTTAGCGGTGATGTAATGATTGGTATTGCTTATCAGCTCATTATTTCTTCTACTTGCTCAAAGCCAAGATTTGCAGATATTCTTACATCGTTTACCCAAGGGCTTGTTCAGGTATGTGAAGGTCAGGCGATTGACATGGATTTTCAGCATCAAGCCAACGTCTCGATGGATGAATATATCGGAATGATCGAAAAGAAAACGGCTCGTCTGCTCGAAATGTCGGCTGCAATCGGAGGATTTGTAGGTAATGGGAGTGCTGAACAAAATGCTGCACTGAGAAAATTCGCTCTCCATCTTGGAATTGCATTCCAAATACAAGATGACCTTCTCGATTTAACAGCACAACAGCACGAGCTCGGTAAATTTATAGGACAAGATATCGTAGAGGGAAAAAAGACATACCTCATAATTCGTGCTACTGAAAAAGCAACTGATGAACATCACCGAGTGTTGCTAAAAAATTTCTATGATGAGAAAGGTCTTAGTGGTACATTTATTGAACAAATGAAAACTATGATGAATGAACTGGGAGTATTTGCCGATGCTCAACATGAAGTAAACCGGCAGCTTGAATCTGCTTGCAGTGCTCTTGAAGCTCTCCCAAGAAATTATTATACTTCAATGCTGGAGTGGATTACTACTATTGTTAATGAACGAAAAAAATAAAGTGATATTTATTGATTTGATAATAAATTTTCAGAGTATTTATCCCAAAAAAGTCTTTAAATCGTCTTTTAAACTTCATGCTTTTATATTCAGAACTGAGTAAGTGAATTACTTGTTCGATTAAAATTTCCTTTTGAAGCAAAACAATTATGCAACTCAATCAAAATCGTGTTATTATTGGGATGTCCGGAGGCGTTGATTCGTCGGTTGCGGCAGCTTTGCTCGTAGAGCAAGGGTATGATGTAATTGGAATTACAATAAAAACATATAAATATGAAGACGTAGGCGGAAACGTTGGTAATGACTCAACGTGCTGCTCACTCGACGGCATCAATGATGCAAGACGCGTGTGTATGAAACTTGGGATTCCGCATTATGTTGTTGATTTTACTGAACGTTTCAAACATGAAGTTATAGATTATTTTATTGAAGATTATCGCGCAGGAAATACTCCAAATCCATGTGTAGCTTGTAACAGAACAATAAAATGGGGTGAAATGATCAAAAAAGCAAATTCGTTGGGAGCGCAGTGGATTGCTACAGGGCATTATGCAGGAATTCGATTTGAAAATGAACGGTATGTGCTTTCGCGCGAAAAAGAAAACCGTAAAGATCAGTCCTATGCTCTTTGGGGATTAACCCAAGAGTCACTTGCCCGGACAATGTTCCCGCTCTCCGGGTTTACAAAAGAACGCAGCCGTGCTGAAGCCGAACGTTTTGGGTTGGGGCTTGCATCCAAACCTGAATCGTATGAGATTTGTTTTATTCCTGATAATGATTACCGCCGTTTTTTGCGGGATAATGTGCCTGATATTCAAAGCGAAACTAATGGTGATATTCTGCTCGACGGCAAGCAGGTCGCGAAGCATGACGGTTTCCCTTTCTATACCATAGGTCAGAGAAAAGGGCTTGGAGTTTCGCACCCCGAACCGCTGTATGTGTTGAATGTTATACCCGAAACAAATGCAATTGAAGTGGGAACAGACGAACATCTGTTTCATAACAGTTTGGTCGCTCATTCGGTTAATTTAATTAAATACGGAACATTAGAACAACCCACACGTTTAATTACCAAAATTCGCTATAAAGACGACGGTGAAATTGGTGAATGTTTTATCAATGTGGACGGGAAACTAGAAATTCATTTCGACCAACCGAGACGTGCCATTACTCCGGGACAATCAGTTGTTCTTTATGAAGGGAATGACGTGGTCGGCGGCGGTATAATTGAGTATTGGAAAGACTGATAAGCCCTCAATTGCCTGTTTGATTTGATACTTTTTGAGAATCATTAAAGAAATCGTATGTTATGTATATCTATTCTCCTGCGACCTAATGCTTTTAAAATAGATGCAGTAATGTCATCAAGTAAATGCAATCCCGTTTTTATCCAATAAACTAGGAATCTAAATGACCAAAATTGTTATGGCAGTATGTATCATCATTTACGCTGCAATTACAAATCTGAATGCTCAGCCGTCAAGTAACTTTTCACTGCAAGAGGGGAATACTATTTTTCTGGATGTTGTCTGCTTCAGAGGTTCAACAGATACAGCACAGCGTGTGGATGTATATGCAGTAGTGCCATACCAAGCATTGCAATTTATGAGAGGTGGTATTCTTTACCGAGCAGAATATCAAGGGATTATTACTGTGCGCGATTCTTTGGACAAGGAAATTCTACAAGAAAAATTTGAAAGGAATGTAGTTGAAAAAAACTATGAAAATGCACGCGGTGCAAACGGAGGTTTTGATTATACGCAGACAATTCTTTCACTCAAGCCCGGTAAATATACTATTGAAGTATTGATTTTGGACAGAAATGGTGCAAAAAAAGAGTTTCGCAAAAAAAGAACTATTACAGTACTGAATTTCCAAAGTTTTACCTTCTCGCTCAGCGGATTGTTGCTTGTGAGTTCAATAGAAGAGACAGGCGGTAGATACACGATTACTCCTCATCTTTCGGATAATGTTGCTCGACTGACAGACGGTTTCTTTGTTTTTTTTGAGACCTATAGCGAGCTTGGTGTTGATTCTGCCGATTTCGTGTATGAAATTTCAAATCCTAAGGAATCTTCTGTGGTTATGAAAAGTACTAGAATTAGAAAATCAATTCGCAATCTTACAGAACAACAGTTCATAAAAATCCCATCAACGTCGAACTTAGCTGCAGGTACATATACACTCAAAATCATTGCACTTCGGATTTCTGCACCGGAGAATTTTTCAAAACAGGATATTGCCGCAGCTGCTGAACGCTCTATAACTGTTGAACGGACAATTTCAGGATTCGTATTGAAGGATTTGGAGAGGTCTATACGGCAGCTTCGGTATGTTGCCTTGCAGGCAGAGATGGATAATATTCGCGATGCTACAAACGCTGAAGAAAAACGACAACGATTTGATGAGTTTTGGAAAAAACTTGACCCTACTCCGATAACCGAGCGAAATGAGGCATTTGAAGAGTATTACGGAAGGATTGAATTTGCCAATAAAAACTATCGAAGCTATACCGAGGGATGGCTTACAGATATGGGAATGGTCTTTATTATATTCGGAACTCCGACATCTATAGAACGCCAACCGAGAGGTGCAGACGGAAGGGCATACGCAAGATGGACGTATAATAACAACCGCCAATTTACTTTTGTAGATAATTCCGGCTTCGATGATTTTAGATTGGTTACACCTTTTCCTTCGAGTGAAAAGTATAGGTATTCAGGTAGTCAGTAATCTTTAACTATAATAGAGATAATTATTTAGTTGTGTTATCTTAAAAACCGGAGCAGATCCGGTTTTTTTTATTTCATAATATTGAGTAATAAATAAGGAAACTTGGCAAGGAAAATGCCGATAAATATAGAAAAAATTATATTTTTGCAGCATCTAACTTATTGCTGTATTTAAAGGTTTGTAAACACCTACGTAGATTTACGTAGTTGCTTATGGGAAACAAGTATGTCATTGTTCAGTTTCATTCCTTTATAAAGCAGGTTAAGACTTCGAAATTTGTAGTACAGCGTATTAACTTATTCGTCGGTTTTTTGCAAAATTTAATAACGCGAATGGTGAAAAAGCAGTGCGAATAGTGAAAGGTACGTGATAAAAGGTTCTTCAATAATAACTATAGTAACCTTGATTCCGTTGAAAATGCAGTATATACAAATTGAATAAGTTCGGCATAAGCATTGCTGTTTATTGTGAAATGAAATATCATGTTCAGTTTTTGTTAAAAATTTTTTCTTCTTCATTGAGTGCTACAGTGCAATTACCGGCGATAGAGCATAATGAATATAATAACTATTAATACAATAGATGGTTCTTTCAATTTATTTAAAAAAAGGATTTATATGAAATCTTTGTTTCTTTTTTTTGCAGGCGTAATACTGGTGTTGAGTTTGAACACAGCATCAGCGCAAATGCCTCGTAATTTCACGGTTCAAGGCGTGATTACAGACAGTACATCAAAACCCGTGGTGGATGGAATCCACACAATTGTCGTAACACTTTACGACAAGTCAACCGGTGGAACGCCTCTTCATGTTGAGGAGTTTACCGTTCCGTTGACAAAAGGATTGTTCAACCTCACTCTTGGAGTGACGAAGCAGTTGGCAAAGGCAGTAACTTTTGATAAACAGTACTTTGTAGGAATTAGTTACGACCGTAAACCTGAAATTACTCGTATACCGTTAAGTTCTGTACCGTATGCACTTATGACGGAGAATGTACCGGACGGCAGTATTACCACGAGCAAAATTGCTGACGGAAGTATTACTAATTCAAAGATATCTGACGGAAGTATTACTCTCGAAAAACTATCAATTGATCTTCAGAACGAAAAAAAGGTAAACAAGGGGCTGGCTAACTCTGCAACCGGTGCTTTTGCTTTTATCGGTGGCGGGGATAATAACATTGCTTCCGGTAATTATTCGTCGGTAGTAGGCGGTCTTACAAATAAAGCTCAAGCGCATTATGCAATTGCAGCGGGTGGTAATACAAATACTGCTAACGGGCTGTATTCGACCGTTAGCGGTGGTACTACAAACTTAGCAAGCGGAGCAAATTCTGCAGTGAGTGGCGGAGCATCAAATACAGCAAATAATACAAGTGCGGTAGTGAGCGGCGGGTCAAGCAATCTTGCCTCCCAAACATACACGGCAGTGAGCGGCGGTATATCTAACCAAGCATCAGCAACCCAAGCAAGTGTTGGCGGTGGAACTACCAATAAAGCACAAGGTACAGCTTCAAGGGTAGGGGGCGGAAGCAACAACACTGCTTCAGGAGCAACCTCTACAATAGGTGGAGGATATAGTAATCTTGCTTCCCAATCCTACAGCACAATTGGCGGTGGTAACGATAATACATCATCAGCATCACAATCTACTGTAGGTGGTGGAGGTACAAATACTGCTTCCGGTGCATCTTCCACTATTGGCGGCGGAGCATCTAACCTTGCGAATAATCAATTTACTACTGTAGGTGGCGGTACAGGTAATCAAGCAACTGCACAAAATGCAACTGTAGGTGGCGGTAATCAAAACAAATCTACAGCCACATCCGCTACTATAGGCGGAGGTAATTCCAATTTAGCATCAGCAGTAAATGCAACTGTCGGTGGCGGATACAACAATACTGCATCAGGCGTCGGTTCGGGAGTAGGAAGCGGCCAGAATAATACAGCATCTGAAACAAATTCGTTTATAGGTGGTGGTACTGCAAATGTTTCTCAAGCCCTGTCGGGAACTGTTGGTGGCGGTGATAATAACACGAATAACGGTCAATACGGAACTATCAGCGGCGGTAAAGACAATATGCAGACATCACTTGCCGGTACAATCAGTGGGGGTATAGGTAATATTGTACGTGCAAACTCAACGGCAAGCAGTATCGGTGGCGGCAGAGAAAACACTATCGGTGAGAACTCAATATATAGCACGATATCAGGTGGACATTTAAATACAATCCCGAATACAGACAGTGCCTCTATCGGCGGCGGTGCATTTAATAGTATTGTCAATGAGGCAGACGCTTCAACAGTCGGCGGCGGTATGAATAATACCATTACCGCATCGGCAATAGCGAGTACTGTAGGCGGCGGGCGCACCAATACAATTACTACTAATGTATATTACGGAACCATCGGCGGCGGTGAGCAAAATACAGTAAATGATAACGACAGCTCAACCATTGGCGGAGGTTCTAAAAATACTATTGTAGCTGAATCTGATGCATCAACAATCGGTGGCGGTATGGATAATACCATTACCACTTCGGCAATAGGGAGTACTGTAGGTGGCGGACGCACAAATACTATTACCACCAATGTATATTATGGAACAATAGGCGGCGGTGAACAAAATACAGTAAATGATACTGATAGCTCAACCATCGGCGGCGGTTCAAAAAATACTATTATTACTGAATCTGATGCATCAACAATCGGTGGCGGTATAGATAATTTGATTACCACGAACAGCCGTAAAAGTACAATTGGCGGTGGTGCCTCAAATACAATCAATTCAGTAAATAATGCAGCAGTTGGCGGAGGTTTGTCAAATTCAATAACCAATGGAGCCGATAATGCATTTATTGGTGGCGGTACAACAAATATAGTTACAAATAGTTCATCCAATTCAACAATTGGCGGCGGTTCTACAAATACAATTACAAATGGTGCCACTAGTTCGACAATTGGCGGTGGTAATGTAAACACAGTTAGCAGTGGAGCTTCTTTCTCAACAATTGGAGGTGGTGCGACAAATACTGTAACTACAGGCGCCGCTCTTTCTACCATCGGAGGTGGAAATGCTAATACCATTAATAACAGTGCAGCAAATTCAACAATCGGTGGCGGCACTACAAACACAATAACAAACGGTGCAAGCAATTCTACAATTGGAGGTGGAAATACAAATACAATTACCAACACAGGCACATATTCAACAATCGGTGGCGGACAATCTATTTCAATATCGAATGGAACCCATAACTTTATCGGCGGCGGACAGACCAATGTCGTTACTTCCGGTAACTGGAACAGTATTCTCGGCGGTCAAAACAATACTGTCAATTCCGGAAATTATAACGGAATTCTTGGTGGCAGTTCAAATCAAGTTACAGGTGATTATTCATTCGCGCTCGGCAATTCAAATTCGGCTGCTGCAAACGGTTTTGCTCTCGGAAATGCTTCAACTGCTGCAGCAAATGAATTTTACGCAAAATACTCGGCAGGTTTTGTTCTTGAAGGACAAGGGTCAAATAACGGTGACTTTACCGCAACGTTTGTCAACCCGACAGACGGTAATGGTATCGCAATCAAAGTAAATAATGCTACGCCCGGTATTTCAAACGACTATGTTCAATTCCGAAATGCAAGCGGTACAGTTGTCGGGCGTATCGAAGGTCAGACAATTGCACAATTGGATGCTTTAGGAGTAGATAGTGAGCATACCGATTATCTCAAAATGCTCGATTATTTGATAGGTGATGCAGAAGGTGGAAGAGATGATGCGGCTTGGGCATTAACACAATCTATTCTCAATGGTGTGATTAGTGTTGCAGATATGATTCAGCAAGGCGTTGAAGCAGCCGGAGATGCATCTTGCGCTGCCGCTACTTTAGGGCTATGTTCAGGTAGTGCTGCAGCGTCAGCAGCCGGTGTGATTGTTAAAATTGCGCAGGTTGCAATGCTTGCTGCCGATATTATCGGTACTGCTGTTCAGTTGGATAATGCAATTCAAGGTGTTAAGGATGCAAATACAGTTAAATGTGATTATATAACTTATATGCATGATAATATTGGTGTAACATACGAATCAGGAGCTGCAGATTATGCTGAGTGGCTCCCCAAAATTGATACAAAAGAGAAATTTATTGCTTCTGATATCGTAGCTTTAAAAGGTGGAAGAATTTCTAAGAACACAGTAAATGCTGATCAGTTGATGGTGATCTCTACCAAGCCGATTGTTCTTGGAAATACTCCTGAAAACGGCAATGCAAAGAATTATGAAAAAGTTGCATTTATGGGTCAAGTTCCTGTTCGTGTTCTGGGTAAAGTAAATCTAGGTGATTATATCCTTCCGAGTGGTGGAAATAATGGCTTGGGTGTAGCAGTATCTCCAAACACAATGAAAGCAAGTGATTATAGAAAAATCGTTGGTGTCGCTTGGTCAGCCGGCGATAGAGTGGATATGAATGTAATTAATGTTGCTGTAGGACTCAATACAAATTCTTTGAGCGCAGTAATTGAAAAACAAGCTGCTGAAATTCGTGATCTGCAATTGGCTGCATCACACACTCAAGAATTGTTAAATAAAAATAACGATCAAATGAATGTTATGAATTCGACACTAGCTCAGTTGATACCGGGATACAAGGAAGAAATGAAAAGAAATAATGTGAATGTAAAAACAGTTGTACCATCAACTAACTCAAATAAATCTTCGCATACATCTACAGTTCCTCCTCCGGCTAAACTTGATATCCCTACACTTACAAAAAATACTCCTGAAAACAGAAAAGCTATGATGACCCACATGGATGATATGAAACAGAATCAAGAGTATGTATTGGGATCGTATGCTCGCTTTACGGATGATAAGCCGACAGTAAATGAAGTCGAAGTACCGAAAACATTCTTCAATGATGCCACTATGGAAGAGGCATTTACACAAGCACAGAATCAGCTTTCGGGATCAGGTATGGATCTCAGCAAAAATCCGTTCTTCAGCAAGATAATCAGCAATCCTGCATACAAGGAAATTGCTATGAGAAGAATTCAGAATGAGCTTAACAAAGCAGCGTATGACAGAATACTTAGTTCTAACCAAAAGTAATAGGCATAAAGCCATACCAATCCATTAAATTTTTTTGATAATAAATTACAGGAAAAAAACATGAAAACGAAATATGGGATAATCCTATTACTTATTTGTATTGTCACGTTCAGCTTCGATGCGCTGGCTGCCGTGGACTATACATTCAAGACAACTGTTACAAGAACAGAATCAAGATCAATAGTGCCGGATAATTCTCCGAATTGTGACGGCTCAACTCCCAGCTTGCCGACAATTAACTATAGCGTTACACTAATAGACAGTGTATTTACAGACTTCTCATTCAGGATTGTAAAAAAGAGTGACCTGTCGGCATATCATAATTCATTAGGTCATACTGTTGTTACTTCAGGTGGAGGCCAAAACTTCAATTTAGCAACCGGTGAATTGACATATACAATTACAGGTATTACTAAAATCAATGAAATTCTCATCGTTCGATTCTATAAAAATAACGATGGTTCGGGCAGCCCGTATTCAGAGCAAGAAATAAGCATTTCATCGAATACAAGACCGCAAGCAGGATTTGTAACCTTCGGAAATGTTGGTAATGGTACTAATGATGGTGGTGCTGCGGGAGCAATTACAGAGACAGGTGGTGCTATCTCTAGTGCTTCGATTGTTAATGATAATGATTATTCAGACATTACAGTCAATTTTACCGACTTAGGCGACGCAAATTATGTAGCGATGGTTAGTTTGCAGAGTATTACCGACAGGTTCAATTGTAATAATGTAAGACCTCCGGTAGTGTTTAATAAAACTTCAAACTCTTTCAAAATTTTTATAGAAAAAGACCCGAACACTAATCCGCAAGATCTTCGACTTGATATTATAATTCAAGCATACTAAATTTTATAATAGTTACGCTTGAAATTTCGGCATTCGAAGATAAAGTGCAATAACCCTGACGCCGAAACATTTACTTGTTTCGGCGTTTTTTGTTTGAAATGCGGTATAAAGTTTTGCAAGTTTATTCCGATAATTTTGTAAGTGTATGTCTTATCGTTAAATTACTTTTATGAAACTTAGTGATAGGGATGTTTTCTCAGAAACGCGACGGTGTCACTTCCGTCAATTGAGTGTGACAATACTACATTGAAGAATTGAATTTTACCATTCTGAAATCGGATGCTTCTTTCTAATAGTTTTTTTAACCTCACTGTTTACTTAATGAAACATTTATCTGAATATTACTGCTGATACACTAAAATACTATTTAGCAATTTTAAAATTGTTTTGGGTTTGTGCAATTTTTTGCACTATTTTTGTTCATATTGATAATGATATTATTAAAATTAAGAACTAGTACTATTTATTAATTTATTAAGGATTTACGATGAAATCTCTATATCTCTTTTGTGCAGGTGCGCTGTTAGTAGTGGGACTCAACACTGCATCAGCTCAGATGCCGCGAAATTTTACGGTTCAAGGTGTGATTACAGACAGTACATCAAAACCCGTAGTTGACGGTATTCACACAATAGTTGTAGCGCTTTATGATAAATCGTCAGGAGGAACACCTCTTCATACTGAGGAATTCACCCTTCAACTGACGAAGGGGCTGTTTAATCTCACCTTAGGTGTGGAGAAACAGCTTGCGAAGACCGTTACATTCGATAAACAGTACTTTGTAGGTATCAGTTACGACCGCAAGCCGGAAGTTACCAGAATACCGCTAAGTTCTGTCCCGTACGCCCTTATGTCCGAGAATGTACCGGACGGGAGTATCACTACAAACAAAATAGCAGACGGTAGTATTACTACCGAAAAAATTCAGGATGGAAGTATCACCCTTGATAAGCTATCTGTAGAACTTCAAAACGGGAAGGTGTCGGTTAAGGGACTTGCCAATTCAGCTACAGGCGCATTTGCGTTTATCGGTGGCGGTGATAATAACATCGCGTCCGGTAATTATTCGTCGGTAGTAGGCGGACTCACCAACAAAGCACAAGCACACTATGCGATAGCTGCAGGCGGTAATACAAATACTGCTAACGGACTGTATTCGACTGTCAGCGGTGGTACTACAAACTTAGCAAGCGGTGCGAATGCGGCAGTAAGTGGCGGTTCATCTAATACTGCCAACAATACAGGTGCTGTAGTAAGCGGAGGTGCAAGCAATCTTGCCTCCCAAACATACGCGGCTGTGAGTGGCGGTATATCTAACCAAGCATCAGCAACCCAAGCAAGTGTTGGCGGAGGAACTACCAATAAGGCACAGGGAACAGCATCAAGGGTAAGTGGAGGAAGTAATAATACTGCTTCAGGAGCAACTTCGACTATCGGCGGCGGATATAGTAACCTTGCTTCTCATATTCACAGTACAATTGGTGGTGGTAATGACAATACGGCATCCAATTCACAAGCTACTGTAGGTGGTGGTGGTATGAACATTGCATCCGGTGTATCATCAACTATTGGCGGCGGTGAATCAAACCTTGCAAATAATTCCTACACAACAATTGGCGGTGGTACAGATAACCAAACCACTGCTCAATTTGCAACTGTAGGTGGTGGTAATACAAATAAATCTACAGCTACTTCAGCAACTGTAGGTGGCGGTAATTCAAATATGGCATCTGCAGCAAATGCAACTGTCGGTGGCGGATACAACAACACAGCATCAGGAGTAAGTTCAGGTGTAGCTGCCGGACAGAATAATTCTGCTACTGAAACAAATTCCTTTATAGGTGGCGGTACTACAAATCTTTCGCAAGCATTATCAGGAACTATCGGCGGTGGTGACAACAACCTGAACTCCGGTCAGTACGGTACTATCGGTGGTGGTAAAGAAAATATACAGACATCAACATCGGGTACTATCGGTGGTGGTATGAATAATATAGTGAGAACAAATTCAACAGCCAGTACAATCGGAGGTGGTCGTGAAAACATCATAGGCGAAAACTCAATCTATAGTACGATTGCCGGCGGGCACATGAATACGATTCCAAACACGGATAGTGCGGCTATCGGAGGTGGCTCGAAGAACACTGTAGCAGAAGAATCTGATGCATCAACGATTGGTGGCGGTTCTGATAATAGAATTCAAACAGCTTCACTCGTATCTACAATCGGCGGCGGCTGGACAAACACAGTAACCAATACCGACAGCGCAACAATCGGCGGCGGCTCAGTGAACTCAGTGCTTGCCGAGTCAGACGGTTCGACAATCGGTGGCGGTTCGGACAACACAATAATGAATGCTGCTACACTCAGTACAATCGGTGGTGGTCGTTTGAACATGATCAACAACACCGACAGTACAACCATCGGCGGCGGTTCAAATAATACAATCATTAATGAATCCGATGCTTCGACGATTGGCGGCGGTTCTGATAATATAATCCAAACGACCTCATTAGTTTCTACAATCGGCGGCGGTTGGACAAACACTGTTACCAATACTGACAGTGCAACCATCAGCGGCGGTGCAAGGAACGTAATTACTGACGAATCAGACGGTTCGGTTATCGGCGGCGGCTCGGATAATTTGATTCAAACAACTTCATTGATAGGAACTATCGGCGGCGGGTGGATTAATACGGTAACAAACACCGACAGTGCAACCATCGGCGGCGGTGTAAGTAACTTTATTATAGATGAATCGGATGCGTCAAACATCAGCGGCGGTATGAATAATACCATAACAACAACTGCAGTAGCAAGTGCAATCGGTGGTGGACGTGGCAATACCGTAACAACAACTACATTGTATGCAACAATCGGTGGTGGTGAGCAAAATACTGTAAATAATACAGACAGCTCCACTATCAGTGGTGGTTCAAAAAATACAATCATCAATGAATCCGATGCTTCTACTATCAGTGGCGGTATGGATAATACCATAACGACAACAGCAATAGCAAGTGCAATTGGCGGCGGACGCAGTAATACTGTTACAACAACAACTTTATACGGTACAATTGGCGGTGGTGAGCAAAATACTGTAAATAACACAGACAGCTCCACTATCAGTGGTGGTTCAAAAAATACAATCATCAATGAATCCGATGCTTCTACTATAAGTGGAGGTATGGATAATATGATTACAACTAACAGTAATAAGGGAACTATCGGCGGTGGTGCTTCAAATACTATCAACGCTGTAATTAATTCAACTGTAGGTGGTGGTATATCAAACACTGTATCAGCTGCAGCAGATAATTCTACAATCGGTGGCGGAAGTACGAATTTAGTTACTAACAGTGCAGTTAATTCAACTATTGGTGGTGGTATTTCAAACACAATTACGAATGGTGCAACTCATTCAACAATCAGCGGTGGTAATGCTAATACTGCAAGCAGTAGTGCTACCTACACTTCTATCGGTGGTGGGTCATTAAATATAGTTACAGCAGGAGCTACTTACTCCACAATTGGCGGTGGTAATACAAACACTATCAATAATAGTGCAAGTAATTCAACTATTGGTGGCGGTACAATAAATACAATCACAAATGGTGCAGACAATTCGACTATCGGCGGTGGTAATACTAATACTGTAAGCAGCAGTGCAAATTATTCAACTATTGGTGGTGGACTAACGAACACAATCACAACCGGTGCTGACCATTCAACAATTAGCGGTGGTAGTTCAAATACTGCAAGCAGCAGTGCAAATTATTCAACAATCGGTGGTGGTACTGCAAATATAGTTACTTCGGGTTCGACCCATTCAACAATCGGTGGCGGAGCTTCAAACTCTGTAAATACCAATTCAACCCATTCGACTATAGGTGGCGGTAATACAAATACAATCACTTCGAGTGCAACCAATTCAACCATCGGCGGCGGTAATACAAATACAATTGCCAATAGTGGAGTATATTCTACGATTAGCGGTGGTCTTAATAATGATGTAAACGCAACTCATGGTTCAATCGGCGGCGGAAGTGATAACAATATCGCAAGCGGTGGTAATTATTCTTCAATCTTCGGCGGACAAAATAACAACATCGGTGCTTCCACACATGGTTTTGTAGGTGGTGGCAGTAACAATAATATAGGTGACGGTTCCAACAATTCAGTAGTTGTCGGCGGTAATGACAACGACATCATTAACGGTGCTGTATGGGCAACTATCATTGGTGGAAATAACCACAGTATAGGTGATGCAGACAAAGCAACTATCACCGGAGGTTTTGAGAATAACATTGCGGATGGCGGAGAAGCATCTGTAATATCCGGCGGAGAAAGCAATGATATCGGTGCTTCGCAATGGGCAACTGTAGGTGGTGGTTTTGAAAATGATATAGCAGCAAGTGCTGATTATTCTTCTACTTTAGGTGGAAATACGAATAGAATAGGTGCTGCAACTCACGGAACCATTGGCGGCGGAAGACAAAATACGATTGCAGCCGGCGGTAATTACGCATCTATATTCGGAGGACAAAACAACGACATAGGTGCATCAACCCACGCATTTGTAGGTAGTGGTGAAGACAATAATATCGGAGACGGTGCTACAGGTTCCCTTATTAGCGGCGGTGTAACCAATACTATTGGAAACAGTGCTACTTATGGATCAATCGGCGGCGGACAGTCAAATCAAATAGCTGCAGGTACACATAACCTCATCGGCGGTGGTCAGTCCAATATCATAACGGCAGGGAACCAGAATGCTATCCTTGGGGGCTCAAGTAATACAATCTCTTCGGGAGACAATAATGGTATTCTTGGCGGAACAAATAATTCTGTTTCAGGTGGTCTTGCTTTTGCTCTAGGTACAGGCAATATTGCAGGGGCAAACGGTTTCGCACTTGGTAATACTGCTACTGCTTCATCAAATGAGTTGTATTCAAAATTCTCTGCTGGATTTGTAGTAGAAGGACAAGGGACAAACAACGGTAATTTTACCGCTACCTTTATCAACCCTACAAGCGGAAACGGTATCAGTATTCAGGTAAATAATGCTACACCGACTAATAGTAACGATTTTGTTCAATTCCGCAACAGTACCGGTACTGTAGTAGGTAGAATAGAAGGGCAAACAGTCCCCGAACTTCCGAGTGATAGTGAACACTTACATTTTGTCCGCGAACTTGATTATGCGATTGACAATGCCGAGTATGGTGTTCAGTCTGCTTCATTCCAACTTGCTCTTGAAATCACCGAAGGTATAATCGGGGCAGCAGAAATTGTAATGTCGGGTGGTGATGCTGCCGCAAGAGTAACGTGTGCTGCCGCTACGTTGGGCGGTTGTACTGCTATTGCCGTTACCGGTGCTGCGCACACAGTTCTTAAAATTGCAAATGCTGTGAAATTGGCTGCAAACATTGTAAATGCAGGACTAGATTTAGACGACGCTATTTCAACGAAAAATGCAGCGGTAAAACTAAAATGCGATTATGATACTATGGTTGTCAATAACATTGGTGTTACTTATGAGTCCGGCTCGGCTGACTATGCCGAATGGTTACCAAAAGCAAATCCTGCCGAAAAATTTGGCATCGCTGACATCGTAGGTGTTAAGGGCGGTAAAATCAGCAAAAACACTGTGGGTGCTGAGCAACTTATGGTTGTTTCACTCAAACCGATCGTTTTGGGAAATACCCCTGAAACAGGCAAGTCGAAAGAGTACGAAAAGGTTGCATTTATGGGGCAAGTTCCTGTACGTGTCATTGGAAAAGTTAATCTCGGAGATTATATCCTTCCTAGCGGTGGCAACAATGGCTTAGGAATTGCAGTGTCTCCAAGCAAAATGAATGTTGAAGATTACAAAAAAATTGTTGGAATGTCGTGGTCAGCAGGAAATAATGAAGACTTAAACGTAGTAAGAGTTGCAGTAGGGTTGAATGTCAATTCTCTTAGTGCAATTGTAGAAAAACAAGCTGCGGAAATTCGCTCACTCCAACTTGCTGTTTCTAAAACAGATGAGAGAATGGATCAAATCAGTAATACACTTGCCACATTAGTTCCCGGTTACAAACGCTCACTCAATATTCCTGCCGGCGTAAAAGTCCCTCAAAAAGACTATTTGGACGAAGTATTGGGTACTGTTCAGAATACCAGAAAACAACAACCTGTAGTTAAGCCAAGAAACTCGACAATAACTTCAGTAAGTGACGATAAGGTAGCTGAAAATAAAGTTGTAGTTCCAAGTGCATTCTTTACTGATGAGATAATGAAGGAAGCATTTGAATTGGCTCAGAAGCAATCCGAAGAATCTGGTGAAGACATGGCACTGCATCCATTCTTTGGAAAAATTGCTTCAGACCCTGCTTATCGTGAATTGGCAATGAAGAAGATACAAAACGAATTGAATAAAACAGCAATTGACCAGCTGGTTAAAAACAGTTTATCAAAGCAATCGAACAACTAATTTATCAACTATCATTGTCTAACAAAACCTTAGGAAATATTATGAAAACGATTTTTAAGTTTAGTTCTGCCCTTATATTTTTATTGTTAATATTCTGTACTGCAGCTCCGTTCAATGCGCTTGCCGAAAACTTTGTTTTTAAAACATCGTTGGTGCAAGAAGTCAGCAGAAATATTACTCCTGTAGCTGCTGTGGACTGCAACGGCAATAGTACCCCGGCTGCTCCTGTTCCGTACACTGCTGTAGAAGTTATGGCAACTCCTGCTGACTTTACTGTGGTGTCATTCAGAGTATTCTATACTGATGATTTGAATACCCCGATTTACAATTATCTCAACAACTCCCCGGCAACTGTTAATTTCAATTCGACAACAGGTGAAATATCCTATACAATGACGGGTATAGCCCAAACAAGAAAGTCACTTACAGCAAAAGTGTATTTGAATGACGGTAATGGGGCGGTTTTTGAAAGCAAAGAATTTTATACATCTTCAGCAAATACAAACCCTCCAATCGGAACCATTATCCCGTATTACGGTACGGCAGCAAGTGTTGCCGCATTGAATTTAGGCGGTTGGTTCTTGTGCGACGGAACATCAATTGCGTCTATAAGCACCGACGTACTATTCCCTGCTGAGAAAACAACATTGCAAGGTATAATTGGAAGTGCAAATCTTCCTGATTTGCGTGGTCTCTTCTTGCGCGGTACTGACCCGAACGGTACGTATGATCCGTCTGTCGGAAGAGCAATAGGTAATGTCCAAACAAGCGAAATCACAGGACATACGCACAATTATGACAAAGCAAATACTCCTACTGGAGATCATAGTGTAACGTTAAATACATCAACAACTACAGTAAGTGATGACGGTAATAATCAAGTAACCGTAATACAGACAGCTTCACTTACAGGTGGTGGGAATCACAATCATACGAACGCCTATACAACAACAGCAACATCATCTGCGGGTTCGGGAACTGAAACACGCCCAGTGAACGCTGCAGTAAACTACCTAATCAAGGTGAGATACTAACGCTGAATTATATGTCAGTAGAGACAAAGCCCCCGCAAAAAATCAAATTTTTTGCGGGGGCTTTTTTTGACCCTAAAAAACACAAATAGATCTATTTCCAAGACGAGATTAGTAATCTACTGATTCATCTGCTGTTCAATCAGGTGTAACAGAACAATGTAATGAAATGCTTTACTCATGTTTTTTTAAGATTCAACATTACATAGTACATCGTTAACAAAATAAATACTATAAATAAATAGATGTATTCAAACAAAAAAGAATCATCTTTTAGAAATCTGGAAGTTTATTTTGTATTCTACAGCTATTAGCTCTATTTTTGTTAATATTGATGAAGATAAAAACTCAATAAGTTGATTTGTACTTTTATTTAAAATTTTTAAGGATTTACCATGAAACCTCTCTATCTCTTGTGCGCAGGAGCAATGTGGCTGGCAGGATTGCAAACAGCATCTGCACAAATGCCTCGTAATTTTACTGTTCAGGGTGTAATTACCGACAGTACATCAAGACCTGTCGCCGATGGAGTTCACACCATTGTTGTAACTCTGTATGACAAACAAACAGGAGGCGTACCTCTTCATACTGAAGAGTTTACTATGCCCCTATCGAAGGGATTGTTTAATCTTACCCTCGGATCTGCAAAATCACTGTCGAAAAGTGTGCAGTTTGACAAACAATATTTTGTTGGAATTAGTTATGACGGCAAATCAGAAGTTTCACGAATTCCGTTAAGTTCAGTTCCATACGCACTTATGACGGAAAGTGTGCCTGACGGAAGTATTACAACAAGCAAAATTGCTGATGGAAGCATTACCCTCGAAAAGCTGTCGGTTGACCTTAGAAATGAAAAAAAATCAAACAGCAGTTTGGCAAATTCTGCTACCGGTGCATTTGCATTTATTGGCGGTGGTGATAACAACATAGCATCCGGTAATTATTCATCGGTAGTAGGCGGGCTAACCAACAAAGCACAAGCGAATTTTACATCAATCGGCGGTGGTAATTCAAATACAGCCAATACTCTCTATGCAACAGTTAGTGGTGGTGTATCAAATCTTGCTAGCGGTACAAATTCGGCTGTGAGCGGCGGGTCTTCAAATACAGCAAGCGGCTCAAATGGTGTTGTGAGTGGTGGTACAGGTAATACAGCAACTGCAACTGCTACAGCAGTAAGCGGAGGAAGTGCCAATAGTGCCAGTGCGGTCAATGCAAGTGTGGGCGGTGGTAATACGAATAAAGCACAGGGGGCAGCTTCAAGAGTAAGCGGTGGAAGCTCAAATACAGCTTCGGGTGGAAATTCAACGATAAGTGGCGGGATAAGCAATCTGGCTTCTCAGCTTTATACCACAATCGGCGGTGGCAATGATAATACATCATCAGCGCAACAAGCTACCGTAGGCGGCGGTGCATTGAATATCGCATCAGGAACATCCTCAACTATAAGCGGCGGTGTATCAAACCTTGCAAATAATCAATTTACAACAGTCAGTGGCGGTACAACCAACCAAGCAACAGCGCAATACGCTACAATCGGCGGCGGTAATCAAAACAAAGCAACCGCAATTTCAACAACTGTTGGTGGTGGTAATTCTAATTTGGCGTCAGGCACGAATTCAACAGTAGGTGGCGGGAATAATAATACGGCTTCAGGGACAAGTTCAGGGGTAGCAAGTGGGCAGAACAACGTTGCATCTGAAACAAACTCGTTTATTGGAGGTGGTTCTGCGAATGTATCTCAGGCGCTTTCTACAACTATTGGCGGTGGAGATAATAATACCAATACAGGTCAGTATGGTACAATCAGTGGTGGTAAGGATAATTTACAGACGTCTATAGCAAGTACAATCGGCGGGGGTATGACCAATATTGTTCGTACTAATTCAACTGCAAGTACTATTGGCGGTGGACGTGAAAATGAAATAGGAGAAAACTCATTTAACGGTACAATAGCCGGCGGCTATCTAAATAAAATTCCAAACACCGACAGTGCAACAATCGGTGGAGGAACAAATAACTTGATTGTAAATGAATCAGATGCTTCAACCATTGCCGGCGGTATGGACAATACAATTACTACAACTGTTATTGCAGGTTCAATCGGTGGCGGTCGTAGCAATATTATCCGTTCAATTGCCGACTATTCAACCATTGGTGGTGGGCGAGGAAATGATATAACTTCAGCCGCCGTTAATTCTACAATCAGTGGCGGTTTGACGAACATAATCGGAGTCGCTTCGATTAATTCAACCATTGGCGGTGGTATTCTCAACGTTATTACTACATTGGCAATTAATTCAACCATCGGCGGCGGTTTTACCAATGTGATTGGAAATGGAGCTATTAATTCAACCATCGGTGGAGGTAATTTTAATTCCATAAGCGGTTTGGTAGGTGGCGCAATTAACTCAACTATCGGTGGTGGCTTTACAAATTCGATAGGGACAGCGGCGATTAACTCAACAATCGGTGGTGGCTTTACAAACTCTATCGGGTCAACTGCAATTAATTCAACTATCGGTGGAGGGTTTACTAACAGTATTGGTGCAGCTGCAGTCTATTCAACCATCGGTGGCGGCAACAGCAATGATATTGGAGCGGGTGCCACTTACTCCACTATTGGTGGAGGTGATGACAATAATATAGCTACTGTAGGATTGTACTCTTCGATTTTCGGTGGACATGCTAATGACATTAGCGTTTCAACGTATAGCTTTATCGGTGGCGGTAATGACAATAATATCGGTGCAACAAGTAATAATTCAACAATCGGCGGTGGTGCTTCAAATAATATTGGAACAACTGCGACAAACGCAACGATTAGTGGTGGTAACAGTAATGACATAGGTACAGCCACAAATACAACAGTTGGTGGTGGTAACGATAACAACATTGCTACAGGCGGAAACTATGCTTCAATACTTGGTGGTCAAAGTAACGATATCGGGTCTTCAACATCAGCAAGTGTAGGCGGCGGCAATGACAATAATATTGGAAATGGTTCTACAGGTGCAACAATTAGCGGTGGTACTACAAACACTATCGGTAATAGTTCTGTCAACTCTGCAATCAGTGGTGGTGAAAGTAATGAAATAACTACCGGTGGTCACAATTTCATCGGTGGCGGAGAAAACAATACGATTACAGCCGGTGATCATAACAATATTCTCGGCGGTTCAAGTAATACTATAAATTCGGGAGATCACAGCAGCATTCTTGGTGGTACGAATAATAGCGTTACGGGCAATCTTGCTTTTGCATTGGGTACTGGTAATAATGCAAGTGCAAATGGATTTGCAATAGGGAATTCTGCGACTGCTGTTGCAGATGAATTTTCAGCAAAATACTCAGCCGGGTTTAAAGTAGAAGGTAACGGTACTGCAAACGATGGTTTTACAGCTACATTCATTAATACAATAGGAATGAATGGTATAAGCATTCAAGTGGGCTCTGCTGTTCCGACTACAATTAATCATTTTGTAGAATTTCGCAACAGCGCAGGGTTGAGAATCGGGCAAGTAGAAGGGCAGACTATAAGTGAACTCTTTACTGATCCTGACTACGTCGAGGCGCAAAGAAGCTATGCAACAGATGCTGTTATCACAGGTCTCCAAGCAGGTCAATCAGGCGGACAGGTAGCAGTTGGAGTGGCGTCTGCAGTTTTTGCTACGGGATGTGCAGTTGCCTGTGTGGGTACAGGTGCCGGTTGGACAGCAGCCGAAATTGCCCTAGGTGTTCTGGATCTTGCACTTTCAACAGCGACAGCAGCGGAAGTAACAACGAAAACAACTAATTTTACAGTGAATGAAGCAGCGAAACATAATGCGGGCGGAACTATGGGAGTTGCATACTCCTCAGGTGCAGCCGATTATGCTGAGTGGTTGCCAAAGTCGAATGCTACGGAAAAATACTATGCAGGTGATATCGTAGGTGTAAGAGGCGGATCTATTTCTAAAAATACGGAAGATGCAACTCAATTGATGGTTATTTCAAGTGCGCCGATTGTATTGGGTAATATGAAAGAGCAAAGTGAACTATACAAATATGAAAAAGTTGCATTCATGGGACAAGTTCCTGTTCGTGTGATGGGGAAAGTAAAACGCGGAGATTACATTCTTCCTACCGGTACTAATAATGGTTTTGGTATTGCAGTTTCTCCGTCAGCGATGACTGCATCTGACTATAAAAAAGTAGTCGGTGTTGCTTGGTCTGAATCTACTAACCCAACTGTGAGTGAAATTAATGTTGCTGTAGGTCTGAACGCCAACTCATTAAGTAACCTTGTAGAGGAACAGTCACAAAGAATTAAAGAGCAAGAAGACGAAATCCTTGCATTAAGAGCTGCATTAAATGATACAAAAGCATCAATGAATCAAACAAATTCTATTCTTGCAAAATTAGTACCCGGCTTCAAAGAAGCAGCCGGAATTAAAGATGATGCGATGAATGTAAAAACCATTCCTACGTCACAACGCAATGAGTCCGTGAAAATAACTGATAATTCAGCTTCACATTTGATTCAATCTGTGAAAACTGCTGATAACAGATCTGAATTTGCAATAGAGCAAATCAAAAAAATTAATGCTGCAAATAATACAACCGTGATGTTCTTAACTCGCGAAAAAGCGGAAGAAATAATTCAAATGGCGCAGGATTACGTAACAACAAGCGGCAAAAACGCAAATGATTTAAATTATTTCAAACAGTATAATTCAAATCCTGTATTCAAAGAATTGGCTCTCAAGTCATTGGAATCAAATATAAACACAATGATTCTTACTAAGATGACCAAGCAGACGAACAACTAAGAGTGTAGCCCAATAGTTTGTTATAGTACTAAAATACAAGAGCCGAAGCAAGACATTGCTTCGGCTCTTGTTGTAAGTACATGGACAGATATATTTTAATTTTATGTGTCCTGTCATTCTGAACGTTAGTGAAGAATCTCCGTATGCTGTTAAGCCCTGTATGT
>CAZGNO010000028.1:0-43855 GCA_964527785.1 uncultured Chitinophagaceae bacterium | reverse complement strand
CTCAATGTAATTAATATATGCAAATATAATACTTCTTAAATTATATCCGTATAATAAGTTTAATTTGTAGAATTACAATACTAGTTTTTGTATAAAATCCCGTAGGGATGTAATATCGGTAGAGATTGGAAGCAACTTCGGAAATCCCGGAGGGATGACATATAGGCATAAGGTCTGAATCTTCTTTGTATTCTACCGATATGCCGTTCCTACGGAACTTCTGTATGGTATGGGTACTTGTTTCTACCAATATGCCGTTCCTATGGAACTATAACATTTTAAATTGTGTATAGTAATTTCTCATGCGTAACGTAACATCAATTCTTAAGCTATATCTGTGTAATCATTTTTTATAGTATGAAGTAATCATAGAAAAGCCGAGCCATGTAAAGATATATGACTCGGCTTTCTTATTAAAATCAGACATACGTTTAGAGAAATGGTATTTTTACCACTTCAGCCGGAAACTCTGCGTTACGGGCAAATACTGAAATTTGGCTGCCCGGTGCTGCATTCTCAGAAGTGACATAGCCAAGTCCGATTCCAATATTAAGTTTCGGGGAAATATTCCCGCTTGTCACTTCACCGATTTCCTGACCTGCTGCACGAAGTTTGTAGTGTTGGCGCGGAATGAATTTATCCACTTTCATTACAAAACCAACGAGTTTACGGTTCAATCCTGCTGCTTTGGCTGCTTCCATAATCGGTTTGCCGTTGAAATCACCCTTTGCGAGTTTCGTAATCCAGCCTAGACCTGCTTCGAGAGGATGGGTGGTGTTGTCAATATCATTTCCATAGAGGCAATAGCCCTTTTCGAGCCGGAGGGTATCACGTGCACCGAGACCTATCGGCTCGATACCAAACTCCTCACCCGCTGCAAAAATTTCATTCCAAACGCGAGTGGCTACATCCACTCCGCCACGGAAATAAATCTCGCATCCGATTTCGCCGGTGTAGCCGGTGCGTGAGATAATCATATCTTCGCCGGCAAACTTACCAAATTGAAAACTGTAATACGGAATATCTGCAAGCGGAACATCGGTCAGTTTTTGAAGTGTATCGAGTGCTTTCGGTCCTTGAATTGCAAGCAGGTTAATATCATTGCTTACATTGATAAGTTCAAGCTTGTCTAATCCTTTCGCAACTTCCGATGCCCATGCGAAATCCTTATCCACGTTTGCACCGTTTACTACCAGCATATAATAGCTGCCACAATGATAGACGAGCAAATCATCCACGATTCCACCGTCTTCGTAGCACATTGCAGAGTATTGTGCTTTGCCTTCGGTGAGCTTGGAAGCATCGTTCACGGTCAGCTTTTGGATAAATGCAAGTGCATTCTCGCCGCGAACTTCAAATTCTCCCATGTGTGAAACATCAAACACGCCAACGCCTTCGCGTACTACATTGTGTTCGTGAAGGATGCCTTTGGGGTATTGCACCGGCATTTCAAAGCCCGCAAAAGGAACGATTTTTCCGCCTAAGTTCTTATGGATTTCGTAAAAGTTTGTACGTTTCATGGATAGTCCTGTGTGATAGTTGTGTAGAATTTCTAGTGCAAAAATACGAGATTAGATGCAAATGGAGGCAGGAAGGATGGAATTGGGGAAGAAATTCATATTGTACTTTCTTGGGGCATTGCCCAAGCTATGGTGTGTAAGCCCGTTGGGCTATATTGAAATTTAAGATGTTGTGTATTTAACCACTCCAACATCTAGGCTGAAAGCTATGGTGTGTAAGCCCGCTGGACTATGTTGAAATTTAAGATATTATGTACTTTATCACTCTAACATTCAGGATGAAAATCTGAAACACCATAGCTAGGGGTAACACCCCAAGAATATTTCCAAAAATTTCTTCACACCAAAACTTTCCTTGCACCATTTTCACAGTCGCCGCGTCTTTTGTATTTTTGTATCTGTAATTATCCATTGAAACCATATCCATCCTAAAAAAATTATGCAATCATCTGTTATTCTCTCGGCAGCCCGCACCCCGATTGGTGCATTTATGGGTGCATTATCGGAAATATCGGCTCCACGTCTCGGAGCAATCGTCATCAAAGAAGCACTTACCCGTGCCGGACTCTCCGCTTCGGATATTTCCGAGGTAATCATGGGTAATGTTCTTACTGCAGGAATCGGACAAGCACCGGCTCGCCAAGCGTCTATTTATGCAGGACTCGGAGAATCTGTACCGTGCATGACCATTAATAAAGTATGCGGCAGCGGACTCAAAGCAGTCATGCTCGCCGATCAGGCAATACGTTGCGGTGATGCAGAAATCGTAATTGCCGGGGGACAGGAATCCATGTCGAATGCACCGTATATTCTTCCAAAAGCTCGAACCGGCTATCGTATGGGCAACGGCGAACTCGTGGACTCAATGATTCATGACGGGCTATGGGATGTCTATAATAATTTCCACATGGGTATGGCTGCCGAACTTTGCGCAAGCGAATGTAATATCAGCCGTGAGTCACAGGACGAATACACGACGCTAACATACAAGAGAGCGCAAGAAGCACAGAAAAATGGCTGGTTCACCGATGAGATTGTTCCGGTTGTGATTGAAAATAAAAAAGGAAATATCACTGTAGATACCGACGAAGAGCCGTCAAAAGTTAAATTCGAGAAAATACCCGAACTCCGTCCTGTCTTCAAAAAAGACGGAACAGTAACTGCAGCCAATGCAAGTACACTCGACGACGGGGCGGCGGCAATTGTGGTATGTTCCGAATCAAAAGCGGCTGAACTGGGCAAAAAACCGCTTGCACGGATAGTAGCCCATGCGTCATTCGCCCACAAACCGGAATGGTTCACGACTGCTCCGATTAACGGTATCAAAGCTGTCCTTCAAAAAGCTAATTTAACGATAGATGATATTGATCTATTTGAGATTAACGAAGCATTCTCGGTGGTAGCTCTTGCTGCTAAAGATGAACTCGGAATCCCACTTGAGAAACTAAATGTTCACGGCGGTGCAATTGCTCTCGGTCATCCAATCGGGGCATCGGGCGCACGTCTGCTGACTACACTTCTCTATGCCCTCAAGCGCTATAACAAACGTTATGGTTTGGTTACATTGTGTATCGGCGGCGGCGAAGCAAGCGCAATGATAGTAGAGAATATATAAATAAAACGGATTCTTTCACTCAGGAAATATTGAATGTCAAAACAAACAGTAACGTTAATTAAAGGCGACGGAATCGGACCGGAAATTTCCGCCGCTGTCAAGGAAATTTTTGCAGCAGCCAATGTGCCAATCGAATGGGAAGAAGCCGAAGCAGGTTTATATTGTATCGAAAGATACGGAAACGGATTACCGCAGGAAACACTGGATTCTATCGCCCGAAATAAGGTTGCCCTCAAAGCACCAACTACAACGCCGATAGGCGGCGGTCATAAAAGTATCAATGTAACGATTCGTAAATCACTTGATCTTTTTGCTAATGTTCGCCCTGCCAAATCATTACCGGGTATAAAAACTCGATTTGATAATGTTGATTTAATAATTGTTCGTGAGAATATCGAAGACACCTATGGCGGAATTGAGCATCAACAAACGCCGGAAGTTGCCCAGGCAATACGTCTGATTACACGTTCAGGTTCGCGCAATGCTGCCCGCTATGCGTTTGAAATGGCACGTGTGGAGGAACGCAAAACTGTCACCTGCGTCCATAAAGCAAATATCCAAAAAATGACCGACGGTTTATTCCTGCGTTCTTTTCAGGAAGTTGCGGCTATGTACCCCGATTTGAAATCGAACGATATTCTGATTGATAATTTGTGTATGCAGCTTGTTACACGGCCTGAACAGTTCGACGTGCTTGTATTACCGAATTTGTTTGGCGATATTGCCAGTGATTTATGCGCTGGTCTTGTGGGTGGTTTGGGAGTAGCTCCCGGTGGAAATATTGGTCGAGACGCAGCTGTATTTGAGGCGGTGCACGGTTCTGCTCCCGACATAGCCGGAAAGGGTGTAGCAAATCCAATGGCACTGCTGCTTTCAGGAGTGCAAATGCTTCGGTATTTGGGGTTGAATTCCTATGCCGACCGTATTGAGCAGGCATTACGCTTAACCTTAGTAACGGGTATTAAAACTAGAGATTTGGGCGGAAATGCCAATACCCGTGAATTTACTCATGCAATTATCAGTGAACTTGGAGCTACTTCAGCACAAAAAGCCGATGAGGATACTATTGAAACGGTAGATGCATCGAAGATAATCATTCCTTCGGAGCCGCTAACGCAAGCTGCACAGCCGTGGACACTCGTTGGTGTAGATATATTCATACAATCGAACGGAATGCCTCAATTACCCGAATCAATAGGAAAATTGAAACTTTCAATGATTGCAAATCGTGGAACAAAGATATATCCGGGGGTCGTTCCTGATATTCTACTCGTGGATTGCTTCCGTAGCCGTTGGATTGCCGAGATGCCGCTTTCCAATGATGAGATTCTTGAATTTCTCAATAATTTCCCAAAAGAATATACATGGGTGCATATCGAAAAACTTCACAAAGAAGGAGAAACCCCTATGTATTCCAAAGCACAAGGCGAATAAACCTACTATCAGAGTAGATACCCTTGTGAAAAAAAATGCACGAAATTCACTTTACAGTCGTATTTTTGTACTCCGTTTTCGGAATAATCAAAGGAAATCTTTATGAAATTCTTAGTATGCTTGATGGTTTTCGGCGTAATGATGTTGGTAGGCGGCGAAATACTTAGGGCACAAGATGACAAACTGGACAAGTTATCGTTTGAGGATTCACCGCTTTTAGATGAAAAACCGCCGTATTTTGCAGTAGGCGGAGGGTTCGTCGGAACATGGCTATTTACAAATTTTGATGAACTCAATATTGGTGCGAAAGCATTTGGTGTAGATGAATTTAAAACTCCGGTATTTTTAGCCGGAGCTCAAGGGTTTACTGCAATTGGGGTTATCCCGAACTTGCGGGTAGGAGTATTGAGTATTGGCGGTAAGGCAACAAGTCAAAAATCTTTTGACACTGCTGCGGTAGGTAATACGCTTCCTGTTTCCAGAACAATGGAGTATTCAACGTCGTTTACCGGCGGCACAATTGATTATGCAATTCAGCCGTTCAAGCATTTTGCTGTTATTCCGGGTGTAATGCTTGGGGCAGGAACTGTTGCTGTCGAACGTTCGCAAACTACCCAAACAAGAAACTACGGTGACCCGCTTCCAAGTACAGATAATTTCTTTCATCGGATAGATGCTTCGTATATCGCATTGCAACCGAATTTGAATATTGAATATGCTATTACTCAATTTTCTATGATTCGTGTAAATGTGGGGTATATGATGAGTTTTATGGGTGACTGGAAGGCAGACCGCCAAACTGTAGTAACGGGTGTACCTGACAAGATAAATTCAAATGGGCTTACTTTGCAATTTGGAATTTTTGTAGGTTTATTCAATTGATGATGACACGATGGGCTTGTAGCTCAATTGGTTAGAGCAGCGGACTCATAATCCGTTGGTTGGGGGTTCAAGTCCCTCCGAGCCCACAAAGCCCCTTTTTAGGGGCTTTTTTTCGTTTTATATCATGTCTCAAATTAGGTTAACAAATTAGGTGTCAAGTCCTAAATTAGATTGACAAATCAATAGTCAATATTTCTATTGTTTCTTTATGTTTTTATCCATATTTTTATTCAAAATTTAGTTGAGTTTTCAGGAATGGGTAGTATAAATGTATAACTGCTTATTCAAAAAGGATAACAAATTTGGAAATATTAGCACAAATTAGTGGGGCTTTACTTACTCTTAAAAAAGCAGATGAGGCATTTTCCAATGTTAAGTTGAAACTTGAATCCCCGGATATGGGATATGCATTACAATTAATAGAAGCTCAAAAACAGACGTATGCAGTTATTGGAGAATTGCTGCAAAATGTGAAGAGGGCACTTGAGTTGCTTCACAATGAGAACCGAAAGCTGGAGATGGAAGTACATCAGAAGAATAGTGAATTGGTGGAAATATCGTTAAATCTTCTGAGGAAACAAAAACTGCTTGATGAGTTTATTACTCAGGCATCGCTCATACTTCAAGCTCCGTCTGATGATAAAAATATCCAACTTGAGCACCTTAAACGCGAACTCACCATAGACACAAACCACGAATTTGATTGGAATTCTTTTCAGAAACAATTTATGAAAGTAAATCCCAAGTTTATTCACGAACTTTTCAAGCAATGTCCGTCACTTACACCCACAGAAGTTAAAGTATCCTGTTTGATGAGAATAGGACTTTCAACCAAAGAAATCATGCAGTTAATGAGGGTAACAATCCGTGACATAGAGACTCACCGCTATAAAATTCGTAAGAAACTCGGGCTGTCTACAAAAATTAATCTTATAACGTATTTATCAAGATTTAATTCGGATTCTTTTTGATGTTCTACTGCGCTTTTTCCATATAGTGCTTAACTAATTTCTGTAATTGCTCAAAACGTTCAAGATTCTGATCATTCCGCTCTTTCTCCAACTTTTCCATGCTGTGTTTATAGAGTGCAGTTTCTACGGTTGCTTTTACTTGGTTTTTCTCAAACGGCTTGAGTATATATCCATAGGGCTGAGTCTGTTTAGCTCTGGTTAATGTTTCGCTATCAGCATATGCCGTAAGATACACGATAGGAATATCCATCCCTTCCCGCACCCACGTACCTACTTCTATTCCGTCGGTTTTCCCCTTGAGCTTGATATCCATAAGGACTAAATCAGGCATGGTTTCAACAATTTTTTGATACGCTTTTTTTCCGTTGTCTTCGTTCCCTACAACTGTATAGCCGCAGTTTTGGAGCAGATATTCTAAATCTTCTGCTGTTATCGGTTCATCTTCTACAATAAAGATGCGGAATGATTTTTCTAATGGTACTGTTGGCATATATTACTCCGTTTCGTCATCATCGTCTGAAATTTGTGAGAAGGTAATGGTAAAGGTCATTCCTTTGTGGTTTGAAATTTGAATATCACCGTCAAGTTTACGTGCAAGGAATCGTACAAGTTGCAACCCGAGTGATTCGATTGAGCGCAGTTCAAGAACTTCGGGCAAACCCACACCGTCATCTTTTACGGAAAGAACAAATTCATACTCGTTTGTTTTTTTGAGTGAAATAGAAATTGTACCTTTTCTGTTATCGGGGAATGCGTGTTTGAAGCAATTTGAGACTAATTCATTGACAATCAGCCCGCAGGTAGCCATCTCGTCAATGCTTAATGTGTTTTCGTCCGCATCTATAAATAATTGAATACGGTTAGAGTCAATGCCGTATGCCCTGGAAAGATGAGTTGTCAGATTGGTAATATACTTTCCGAAATTGATATTTGTCAGGTTCTCCGCATTATAGAGTTCCTCGTGGATCAGAGCCATCGCTCGAACACGCCCTGCATTTTCATTGAGAATATTCAAGGTATGGCTGTCAACGATGGAGCGTGTCTGCAAACTTAGTAAACTGGAAATAACCTGCAAATTATTTTTAACTCGGTGATGTATTTCCTTGAGTAGAACTTCCTTGTCACGCAGTGAAGCTGCAATCGTTTCTTCTAATTTTTTGCGCTCTGTTATTTCAAGAACTATCATGCAGACTCGAGCAGTCTCATCGTCCTGCTGTTTTTCAATTGCACTTACCCTTGCTAAAAACCAATGCTTTCCACTCTCTAAATTCAGTGAGTATTCCAAACTCTGTGTCTGCTTTGTGGAAAGTGCTTTGTCAATTAAATCTTGAAAGATAGCCCCGAATTCATCCCCTAAAATTTCAGTAATAGTTCTACCAATCATTTCTTCTTTTGGGCGAGCTAGGAGCTTTGGATTGTGTGTCCAAACATCCAGATATTCACCTTCTGCACTAAATTCAAAAATAATTTCGTTAATTGAATTGACCAGTGCTTGCAATCTGCTCTGACCTTGAGCCAACTCGTTTGCACTTCTGATCCGCCCTGTAATATCTGTGTAGTGCTCTACGCGACCTCCTTTGAAAATTCCGGAAGTTATCGGCTGACTCCAATGTTCTAACCATCGTTCTTCACGGTTTGGAGCAGGAAGAATATGACAATCGAAATTTTCGATGTAGGTGTTATTGTCATATGTAGCGAATACTCTATTCATAAAAGTATCAGGGTTGTCAAAAATCTTGCTGATTGTATTTCTGATCAATTCGCGTTTATCCTTCCCAATTAACCTCTCTCGCTCTACGCCAAAGTACTTTTCTAATGCACGATTGACCATTACTACCTTAAAGTCTGAATCCAATACAAAAATCCCCACAGATGAACCCTCGATAACATATTCCGATAGTGAGCGAGACAGCTCTTGACTTTGTCCTAATTGCCGTACAACCACTGCAAGTTTTCGAACTGCCGGCTGTAGAATGTATCTTCCCTCCATGATGATAACCAATAAGGTAATGAACAGCAAAACTTGAAGTGTTCGCTGTATTCCTACTGTATGTTTTGTGGATTCTTTTTCATATTGAAAAGTAATTGCATCCATTCCTTCCAAAAATTGTTTTTGGTTCTGTAGCAATAATGAGATGTAATGATGGAATCGTTCTTCTTGATTTTGAATTCCGATTCCATTGACTGATTCATTTTTTATACGTAGCAATTCCGTTGCTGCACTGTCAATGTTATGAAAATAAGGTGCAACCTTCTTGAATAACCTCTTTATCTCCTCTGTGTTTTGTCTGGTTGGAAGCTCATATTCAATATTCCCGTATTGTAATCCATAGTGTACTTTTTTCCAAACTTCAAACGATTTTTCTAATTCTTCGAAGAGTGATGCAGTATCGAGTGGATTTACTGTATAATGCCTGTTTCTTTCAATTGCAAGAACTGACTTGGTGATACGCTGACTGAGCATCCGTTGCCGTCCGGAAAGATTAATAATATGTGCGTCATCCACTTGTTCTTGAACAAGATACTGTGCAACGAATGAACCAATGATTGTAAGAATACCGATAGATGCTAAGGCAAATATCCACAAAATACGAAGTTTACCGATTGAGGTTTGAGAGCGATTTGCCACTATAATTCCTATTCAATAATAAGGGAGTCGAATCAATTTTTGAAGTAAAAATAGACGATACGTTAGTAGTTTATTAGTAGTAGTTTCTAGTTTTATCTATACTATTTTTGTGCTTATGTTGAAAACAAAAAGTAAAACATAATGGTTTTCAGAATTATAGTTTAAATCAAAATTAGGAGATAATTTCATGGCTGCACGATTTACTGCACTCGCTAATATCCGTCCGAAAAATGGATATACCAATGGTCATAACGGTAATAATGGAAATGGAGTACAAAAAACAACCCAAATTTCGGAAATTTTTGGCAGTTTGGTGTTTGGTCAGGAGGCAATTAAAAAATATTTATTGAAAGAAGCGTATGACAGCTTGATGATTTCCATCGAAACAGGGCAGCAAGTAGACCGCAGAACTGCTGATTTTGTAGCAGTAGGGATGAAAAATTGGGCGTTAGACCGTGGGGTAACTCACTATACGCATTGGTTCCAACCTCTCACAGGAAAAACAGCAGAAAAGCATGATTCCTTCTTTCAGATTTTCCCTGATGGCATCGGTATTGAGGAATTTGACGGTAACACACTTATCCAGCAAGAACCGGATGCTTCCAGTTTCCCGAGCGGTGGTTTACGTAATACTTCGGAGGCACGCGGCTATACTGTATGGGACCCGTCTTCACCTGCATTTATTTTAGAAACTTCACACGGAAAAACACTGTGTATCCCTTCTATCTTTATTTCCTACACAGGTGAGTCGCTCGACCTTAAAACACCACTACTTAAATCCACACACCTTCTCGAAAAAGCAGGTGCGGAGGTTTGTCATTATTTTGACCCAAATGTCAAAAAAGTAATGGCAACTCTCGGATGGGAACAAGAGTACTTTATTATTGATGAAGCACTCTACAATGCGCGTCCAGACCTGGCTCAATGTGGAAGAACACTGTTCGGCAGTTTATCGGCACGCGGACAGCAACTCGAAGATCATTATTTCGCTTCGATACCTGAGCGTGTTCATGACTATATGATTGATTTTGAGAATGAATGCTTGAAACTCGGCATTCCTATCAAAACCCGTCATAATGAAGTAGCTCCCAGTCAATTTGAATGCGCACCGCACTTTGAATATGTGAATATTGCTGCTGACCATAACCAACTTCTAATGGATGTGATGGAACGTGTGGCAAAGCGTCATAAATTACGTGCTTTGCTTCACGAAAAACCGTATGCAGGAGTGAACGGCTCCGGGAAACATAATAATTGGTCTATGTCCACCGATACAGGAAAGAACTTACTTTCTCCCGGAAAAAACCCAAAAGCAAATCTTCAGTTTCTTACATTTTATATAAATGTAATCAAAGCAGTTCATAAATATGCAAATGTACTTCGCGCCAGCATTGCCAATGTCGGTAATGAGCATCGTTTGGGAGCGAATGAAGCACCTCCGGCAATCATCTCTATCTTTACAGGTACAAATATTGCAAAAATCCTTACTGATTTCAAATCGGAAGTGGATCATCTTGTAGCAGGGCATGAATCAGCTACTACACTCAATCTGAATGTGTCGAAAGTATCGGAAATACAGCTAGACACAACTGACCGTAACCGCACTTCACCGTTCCCGTTCACCGGCAACAAGTTTGAATTTAGAGCTGTAGGGTCATCAGCTAATGTGTCGAGTCCGATGACAGTTCTGAACCTGATGGTTGCTACTCAACTAATCAATTTCAAAAAAGAAGTTGATACGCTTATCAGTTCAGGTGATAGTAAGGAAATTGCCATTGCAAAAGTTCTCCGTTCATACCTCAACGAATCGGAAGCAATTATTTTCAATGGTGATAATTACAGTGAAGAATGGGTTGTGGAGGCAGAACATCGCGGGCTGCCAAATATCAAAACAACTCCCGAAGCCCTTGCAGAATTATTGAGCAATGAGGCAAAAGAATTGTTTGTGGAAAATCACATCTTTACCGAGCGTGAATTGGATGCAAGATATAATATTTACATTGAAGAGTATATCAAGAAAATTGAAATAGAGTCGCTTCTGGTAGAAGAGCTTGCAAATACACATATTGTTCCCGCTGTAATCGGTTACCAGAATCAACTCATCAGCAATGCACAAGGTCTCATTGCAATCGGGCTTTCGGGTGAATCGGAAGTAATGAAATCTACTATTTCTAAAATCTCAGAACATCTGCAAGGCGCAATGTCAAAAGTGCGTGAAATGGCAGAAGCGCGTCACCATGCACACGACAGTCATTCCCATTCAGAGACTGCTTTTGATTTCTGCCTCAAGGTGAAGCCGCTGTGCGATGCAATTCGCAGTCACGTTGATGCACTTGAACAAATAGTAGATGACAAGTCTTGGCCTCTTCCAAAATACCGTGAAATGCTCTTTATGCACTAATGGTATGTTGTTGAAGATTGTTCGGAGTAAATAAATGTATAAAAATCCGGTATTCTTTTAGAAAGCATGGAAAATCCCTCTCCACAGCAGTAAAAGAGCCGGATTTTTGTTTATTTGATTTTGCGTAATACATCAAATCAGCTTATGAAATCATTAATTGCACTGCTCATCTTTTTAGTACCGTCAATTGTTTTAGCTGAAGGAAATTCTACTATTCAGTCCGGTGATACAGCATGGATGCTGATGGCAACGGGACTCGTCATGATGATGACACCCGCCGGACTTGCACTGTTCTACGGAGGGATGACGCGCTCCAAGAATGCTTTAAATACTGTAGGGATGAGCTATGCTGCCTATTGCATCGGTTCGCTTGTGTGGGTTCTGTGGGGGTATTCTCTCGCCTTTGGTGCAGATATAGGAGGAATAATTGGTTCGTTGGATCATATTTTTTTACACGGTATCAGCGTAAATGACGCAACAGGAAAAATACCAACCTTACTCTACATATCATTTCAAGGGATGTTTGCTGCTATTGCAGTTGCAATAGTGAGCGGTTCGGTGGTAGAGCGTATCAAATTCTCTACGTGGATGGTTTTCACAGCATTTTGGGTAACATTTGTATATGCACCTATGGCGCATTGGGTATGGGGTGGAGGGTTCTTGAGTGCAACCGGTAATTTGGATTTTGCCGGAGGAACTGTAATTCATATAAGTGCAGGAGTATCCGGGTTGGTACTCGCTCTAATGCTAGGCAAGCGTGAAGATTATGGCATATGGGATAACAATGCACCCAGCTCAACCAAACTTACTGTTCTTGGCTCGGCTCTATTATGGTTCGGCTGGTTTGGATTCAATGGTGGCAGCGCGCTCGAAGCTAACGGACTGGCTGCTTCGGCACTACTGGTTACTAATATTGCTGCATCGGTTGGAGCACTGGGGTGGATGCTTACCGAATATTTGCTCAATAAAAGGACAACTATGCTGGGGGCTGCTTCGGGTGCAATTGCAGGGTTAGTTGGTATTACTCCAGCAGCAGGATATGTGGATTTAATAGGTGCATTGATTATCGGACTTCTGGCAGGAATGGTAGGGTATTTCGGTGTGTTTGAAATAAAGAAAAAGTTCGGTTATGATGATCCTTTGGATGCATTTGGCATTCATGCCTTAGCCGGAATTTGGGGCGCAATTGCTACCGGTGTTTTTGCAAATCCTGCGGTGAATCCGGCGGGAACGGGAGCAATATTTGGCAACCCCAAACAGATTTTTACTCAAGCAGTTGCGGTTGTAATTACCATTGCATTTTCTGCAATAGGTACGTTCTTTGTTTTTAAAATATCTTCGTTCCTGACGAGAGGAGCGCGAGTGCACAGCAGTGAAGAAATTACAGGATTGGACGAGACAATTCATGGTGAGAAAAGTTTTAATATTGGTGTCTGATTTACTTGAAATTGTAAAATATACTTGGAAAACAAATGTCAACGAAAAAAAACAAACTTTCAGGAAATTCAACTTCAACTAACGGAGTTGAAACTCATGAACATGACAATTCGGGAATTACACTCCTTGAACAAGAATACCGCACCCTTTACGACTCACTCGATCGTGATGCTAACGGCATAATTTCACTCCACGAATTACTCCAGATTTTCAATGAAATCGGGATTCGTAATGACGATCCACGCCTTGTATTGGATACAGACGAGATAAATAGTTATGTTGATTCAGCCGAGAACTCGAAAGAGTTGGAATACTCGATGCCACTGACATTCGAGGAATTCAAAATGATTATTCAGCGCAGTAAAGGCAATCTTGTGAAAGATGCAATTCAGGGTAATCTTATTATTCCGGATTTTAAGAATTTCCGTGCTGCAATCAAACGCATTTTTGACAAAACAAAAGCAAATAAAGAGGGGCACGTAGCCACCTATATTCCACAGCTCGGACGTGTAAACCCTGAATATTTTGGTGTTTCAATCTGCACAATAGATGGACAGCGGTTTTCACTGGGCGACTACTCTGTGCCGTTCTGCATCCAATCCATTTGCAAACCCATTAATTACTGCATTGCTCTCGAAGAACACGGCGAAACCAAAGTCCATCAGCATATAGGGCGAGAGCCGAGCGGAATCGGCTTTAACGGACTGGTCTTAAACAGTAAGGGGTTGCCGCATAATCCGATGATTAATGCAGGGGCAATAATGGCTGGTTCGCTTGTCAAGCCCAAACTCGATATGGCTGACCGTTTTGATTATGTATTGGATACGTGGACAAATTTAAGCGGTAATATTCGTGCCGGCTTTAACAATGCCGTCTATCTTTCGGAACGTCAAACTGCGGATAGAAATTTTGCTCTCGGTTATTTTATGCGTGAGAACAGGGCATTCCCGGAGAATACCAATCTTATTGATACACTGGAATTTTATTTCCAATGCTGTTCTATCGAAGTAACTGCCGAAGCGATGGCAATTACTGCTGCAACACTCGCCAACGCAGGAATATGCCCTACTACAGGTAATCGTGTTTTGCAACCCGATACGGTCAAAAACTGTTTGTCACTTATGGCATCATGTGGAATGTATGATTTTTCAGGAGAATTTGCGTTTACTATAGGTTTGCCGGCAAAAAGCGGTGTAGCAGGTGGATTACTGGTCGTTATTCCAAATCTAATGGGAATTTGCATTTGGTCACCGCGTCTTGATGAGCTAGGAAATTCAGTTCGAGGAATAGAGTTTTGCAAAGAGCTTGTTTCTACATTCAACTTCCATAATTTTGACAGTTTAACCGGTGGACAAAGTCAGAAACAAGATCCGCGCTTACAGCGTAATCAATCAAAAATTGACAGTGTAATCAGTTTGTGTTGGGCAGCGAGCGAAGGAGATTTGTTGGAAGTACAGCATCTTGCGGCACGCGGAATTAATATCAACGAGGCAGACTATGATGGTCGCACAGCCATGCACCTTGCTGCATCAGAGGGACACAGCAAAGTCATCGAGTTTTTGCTCTCGAAAGGTGCGATGACCAATCCAATGGACAGATGGGGGAATACTCCTCTTGATGATGCTTATCGCGGCGATCATCAGTCAGTTATTAAACTACTGGAGAGATAGAGTACTTTTTGGAAATTTACAAAAATATTTGGTTCTCTGACAATTTTTGTTGTTTCAGCAAACGCAGAAATCCTCCTTAATCCCCCTTTAACAAGCAGGGTTGTTAAGTTCTAAAGGCATATCTCCCATAGGGAGAATATATTGGTAGGAACAGAGATGTTTTCCAGACTCTTCAGCCCTGTAGGGGCGAAATTGTCATCAACTGTACGTCATATTTCGTTCCTGACGGAACTTTAAGACCATCGGGAATGTATCTTCTACCGATATGTTGCCCCTACAGGGCAGTTTAACAATTTATGTAGTAGCAAAATTAGAAAAACAGCCCTGCTTTGACAAGGGGGAGGCAAGATAAGTTGTTGAAGTAAAGAAAACTACGTCATCCCCTTGTAAAAGGGGAACGAGGGGATTTGTATATACTATTCCAAAAAATTGTCAGTGAACAAAAATATTTCAAATGAACTACGGCTAAAAAAGTACAATCTCTTGATTGAATAGTTGAAAGGGTAGTTTTCTCTATAGGATTTTCAATTATTAATTCGTCATAGTTTTTTATTAGGTTCATGATAAATTACTCGTAAATTCCGACTAAACATAGATTATGTTGAAATAACATCACAGAGAATCAACTCATTCCTCTTACTGAGGTAATATGTCAAAGTCCATCCGAGACACAATTAATGCCGCTTACAATATTTTCTGTAAGCGGCTTTTTCTTTGGCATACCAAATGCCAGTAGAAATGTTGTAACATTCTGTTCCCAAAAACAAAATTTACATCGTAGAAAAAATGTCGTAAAGAAATTTAACTACTTTTGTTTAAAAATCAGTAGTTTCGTATTTGTAAAACATACCAAAAACAGACGCACAAAAGTGGGGTCTGATATCAGTTGTGCCTTCTTCTTATTCTGCCCTGCTTTATGATTGAATATATTATTAATAAAGAGCAACTTCATCAATTGCTCAAAATGCTTAATGTCCTCCAGCCCGATGAAGAACTGATGATGGTCAATAATATAGACCTTCGTGATTTTCGTAAAGAAAATGTTAGTGTATTGGTAGATACAGTGAAGAACAAAAGTGTTTTTGCTTCACCACCCGAAGGACTTACACAAAAGGAGCTTGAAACAACACTTATGCACTTAATGGCATTTGAGCAGTTTCTTCTCAAAGAATTTTCGCAGGTTCGCTCTCAGATTAATACTGTGTATTCAGAGCTTAAATCTCGAAAAGAAGGGACTACAATTACACCCGACGGAATCCCAAAAGACGTGGAGGAACGACTATCTGAAGAACTTAAAAAGCTGCTCAACGGGGAAGATAAGCAATAATTACTGTCAGGATTACCCTTTATCATAGTGTATAACAATTGAAATATATTTTAACAGCAGAACAGGCATACAAAGCTGATGTTGCAGCAAGTACAACATTCGGTATTCCTTCGCTTGTGCTGATGGAAAATGCTGCCCGCTCTGCAGCCGAGATTATTCAAACACAACTGGAAATACATATTGGCAATAAACCGATTGCCTCAGCTAAAATTTTGATTCTGTGTGGCAATGGTAATAATGGCGGAGACGGTTTCGCGATAGCAAGGCATTTACATGAAATTGCTAATGTTGCAGCAGCATTTGTCGGCTCATCCGATAAAATGTCAGCCGAAACCAAAACTAACTTCGAGTGTTTGCAATTACTTGAAATTCCCCTTCACCAAATAGAAACCGGTGAGGATATAGACCTCTTGGATCTGCGACATTATGATTGTATCGTGGATTCACTTATCGGTATTGGCGGCAATGGCAAGCTTCGCGGCGTAGTACTTCCGTTACTCCAAAAAGTAAGAGATTATCAGTTCACAGCTAGAAAGATTTTTACTCCCTTGATGATAGCCATTGATTGCCCGACAGGTTTGGATGTTACGAAAGGGATCGCTAATCCATACTGTTTCTGTGCTGATATCACCATAACATTATTTGCTGAGAAAACAGGGCTGTACCGTAATGACGGGTTGAGCGTTTGTGGAGAAATAATTACTGCAAGTATAGGCGCACCTCAATCCATTATTCCTGAAAACGCCTCCATTGTTCATTTGGAAAAGTCGGATATACGAGAGATGCTCCCTTATCGTCGAAAGGTCGGTTCAAAGTTTGATTTTGGTCGAGTAGTAGTTATTGCAGGTTCTCTTTCGATGCCGGGTGCTGCTGCACTCTGCGCTAACGCTGTTATAAGTGCGGGAGCAGGACTGGTTGAACTCTATTCAACGTCATTCCATTCTTCGGTAATGGCAGAGGTAATGCCAACAGCGCTTCCGTGGACAGCAGAAGGGACCCTCTCGCTTTCTAATTTTGATACACTTCTCCGTGCCTGTAAGAAAGCATCCGTAGTAGTAATAGGTCCCGGATTGGGAGGTAATGATGAAACTACCGAGCTGATTTATAAACTTCTCATGGCAATTCCGGCTGAAATTCCAATTGTATTGGATGCTGACGGTTTACGGTCTTTATCAGTTAAGCCCAAAATCACTCTTCGCAAAACAATAATTCTAACACCACATTCCGGAGAATTTGCACGAATTGTTGGCTTGGAACGTGATAGAGTAGAAATGGAATCAGCCGAACTTGCTGTTGGATTTGCCCGAAAAAACAACTGCATTGTCCTGCTCAAAGGTACACCAAGCATTATTACCGATGGGAATTTTTCATATTGGAATACCAACGGTAATTCTGGAATGTCAACTGCCGGATGCGGAGATGTACTTGCAGGAATTATTGCGGCATTGGTATCTCAGGGAATGAAACCATTTGAAGGTGCTGCGCTTGGTGCATATCTTCATGCTTCTGCCGGTGATTGGTATGCAAAACAATATTCAAAAGAATCACTTACTGCTTCTAAACTCTTGGACGGTTTTCGACATATACTTCCTCTCTAAATGGCACTTCGCTTTCTCTACGCAACACCGATTGCACTCTATTCACTTTTGATTTTCTATTTATCAAGTTTAGCAAGTACAAAAATCCCTGATTTTGGATTTTATTGGCAGGATAAAGTTGTCCATGCAGGAGCATTTTTTGTCTATGGAGTGTTATTGCTGATATTTCTGGAAAAGTCAATTCGCATTCAATCAAAAAAGAGATTCATAATAATTTTTTTGATAATCGGATGTATCTTCGGAGCTTCAGACGAACTCCATCAGTATTTTGTACCGGGTCGCACGTGCGAACTGTTAGACTGGCTGGCTGATGCAACAGGGCTTGTACTTTCACTACTAGCAGTATCGTTTGTAAGAAAACGTTTTACGATAAGATAATTATTGGGTATTCCTACTCGATACCAAATTCATTCAATCGGCAATTCTACATAAAAAGTAGTACCCTTCCCCTTACCCTCGCTTTCAGCCCAAATTTCCCCTTTGTGCAGATCTACGATATGTTTTGAAATGTGCAAACCCAGTCCGGTGGAGCTTTCTCCGCCCGTCGGAACTGAAGAAAGACGCTGAAACTGTCCGAACAATTTACTTAAATCTTCTTGGGAAAGTCCTTGTCCTTCGTCCTGCACAATCAACCGTACCGATGAATTGTGGAAGGTGAGTGATATGTTGACAGTAGCATTTAATGGTGAATATTTTATAGCATTACTAATTACATTATCAAATACTTGGAATAATTTTGCTTGATCTCCGGATACAATGATTTCGCTGTGAATCTGTATGTCGAATTTTTGGTTTTTGTTTTGTAACGCCCCTGAGTTCAGTTCACAAACATGGTGCAGCATTTCACCAAGATTAAAAATGCTTGGCACGAACTCCATCGCACCCAATGAAGCGGCAGAAGACTCTAATAGTTCATTAATAAGTGCCGCCATGCGGCTTGCCGATTGTTCAATTATCCATAACCATTCATAATGCTCATCGTCTTTGGAAAGTTCTCCGAGAACCAATTTTGAAGCACCGATAATATTACTGAGGGGGTTTTTCAAATCGTGTGCTGCAATTCCCAATAGCTTTGTTTTGAATAGATTAGCTTCTTCAAGTTCAGTGTTTTTTCGAGCAAGTATAGCTTGCTCTCTTGTGGTAATTGCTATTTCGCGTTCATGAGTAAATCTATCAACCGCTTTTTGGGCTTCCAAACCCTGAACTTTACGTTCGAGTTCGTGATATTTTTCGTAATGAACAGCAAATTCAACCCACCGTTCTTGGTGTTTATACAATTCAGCAAGCGATTTGTGCAGGTGAAATTCCTTTGATTTGTTACCCAATTCCTGTATCAATTCGAGAGCAGTCAGAAAGTACTTTTCAGCAACTTTCTGATTATATTCTTCATAGTCATTTTGTGAGTAAATGAAGCCGCACAATTCCGTCCATTCCGCAATCGAACTTTTGTCGTTGATTTCGTTTGCAATTGAGAGTGCCTGAGTAAATAAATCCATTGCCTCGGCATATCGTCCGAGTTCTACAAATATATTTCCGATATTCCCTAAGTGAGTCATTATGCCTGACTTACTGGCAAGGTCATATGATAGTTTCAGTGCCTTGTATTGATGTTCCAGAGCTAAATCAAACTGTTTGAGATTGGAATACGCATTCCCGATATTTCCTAATTGACGCTCAATATTGGGAATATCATGAGTTTCTTCCCCTATCTCCAACGAGCGTTGATAATATTCCAATGCTTGTTCGTAATCTTCTAAATTTCGATAGACGTTACCAATATTCCCATAAATGTTACTCAGTGTTTCTCTGGTATCCAAATTCTCTCCGATTGCGAGTGCACGCTTGAAATACTCCAAAGATTTTGAATAATCTGAAATATTTCGATAACAAACACCAATATTTCCCAAAGCAGTGGCAATACCTTGATTGCTGTCAATTTGTTCGTAGAGATAAAGCGACTTGTTGAAATATTCTATTGCTTTTGAGTAATTACCTTTGTTGCGGAATATAATTCCGTGAATATTCAGACAGTGTGCAATTTGTGAAGTGTTCTGTGCGATTTTGGCAAACTCCAGTGCCTGTTCAATAATCCGGAAAGCAGCATCAAATTCTCCACGTTTACCGAGTACAGTTGCTTGACTGATAAGTGTGGCAGCTTGTTCGACGGCAGGGAGTATGTTCTGATTATCTGTTTTTGGCAGATTGTTTTCCATAAGATTCAATTTTGCATTAAAAAATATGTTTTCATTTTCCCTTTGCCCTTTATTTCCATTTCACCGCGTTCTATTGCTGTTACCGTTTCTTTACCAAGGGGAATGGAAACGTTGTGAAGCCCGGTTTCCAAATCAGGAAGATGGGCTGCCAGTAAAAGTGCTCGTACAAAATCTTCCGTAACATGGACTCTGCCGACCTCGCCATGTGATTCCATTCTTGCTGCAGTATTTACTGCATCGGAATATACGTCGTAGATAAACCGTTCATCTCCAAAAACACCTGCAATAGCTGCACCCGAATGCACACCGATTTTTACACCGAAATTTGTACCTTCGGGCAAGTATTTGCGGATTTCTTCGGGAAGCAAGGTGGTCGCTACCATCTCAAGAGCAGCCGTTGCAATACGTTGTGAATGATCACTACACCGGATAGGTGCGCCGGCAACAGCCATATATCCGTCGCCGATAGTTTTGATTTTCTCGCATCCGTGTTTTTTCATAATCCGGTCAAATTCGCCAAACACATAATTGAGCAGTGCTACTACGCTATGCGCAGTCATTTGCGCCGAAATAGGAGTGAATCCGGCTATATCTGCAAATAATATGGAAATATTCTCGAAGTAATCAGCAATGTTCTTTTCACCGGCAATAAGACGGTCAGCTATCGAGGCAGGCAGAACTTTGTGTAAAATTTCAGATGTTGCTTCATACCTGGCACGGTCGGCAGCAAAAGCAACTTCTGCATTACGGCGTACCTCCTCGTGTTTACCAAGTCGTGTTTGTACAGCACTGATTAGTTCATCATGCTCAAACGGCTTAGTCAGATAATCGTCAGCACCTAAATTCATCCCTCTGCGAATATCACTCTGATCGGCTTTGGCTGATAGAAATAAAAAGGGAATTGTTGCTGTTGGCTCATGTTTCCTCAACGCTTCCAAAACATCGTAGCCGTCTTTTTCGGGCATCATTATATCAGAAATAACCAAATCAGGCAGATACTCTTTGGCAAGATTTATCCCAACACTTCCGTTGTGAGCACCCAATACATCAAATCCGTTAACACTCAGAATGAGTACAATTCCTTCTCTGATTAAGTCCTCGTCCTCGATAACAACTATTTTTTTCATATAATTACATGACTACAAATGAAATAAATTTCAACATAGTATTTCCATAAGAAACAACAGTCTCATACCTCAAAAGTAGATGATTTATTAAAATTATCTCGAAATAAGTACAAGGACAAAATTAATTGAAAAATCAAATTGCTGTCATTCTGAGGGATTCATAGACCGAAGAATCTCCGAAAAGCACTACACACGTACAGGGCTTAAGCAGCACGCGGAGATTCTTCACAGGCGTTCAGAATGACAAGGTATATAAAATTAAAATAAATCTTCCCTCTTAAGTAAGGGGACAAAAATAATCGTATTATTCGAATAGCTGTCATTCTGATGGAGTCTTCGACTGAAGAATCTCAGCTATGCACTACAAAAACTGGACTGAACAGCATACGGAGATTCTTCGCTGCCGCTCAGAATGACTGAACTAAATTTAGCAATTTAATCTGTCCCAGTACTTACTTACAATAGAAATATACAGTAGAGTTTTATAAAAATATAACCCTAATTATCGTGCCGAACTCTTGTAACTGTACTGATTACACTGGATTTATTATCTGCATCAAACAGATAATGAAACAAAGGATTTGTCTATTCGCAGCTGTTTAGTAAACCGACGTCGAATTGATACGTTTTCAGAAATGATATTTTTCGGTTAGAACAGCAATATTTATAGTATGATTTGAAGCTCATGCAAGAATTTCTGAAAGAAATTTTTGGCTAAAAGCCAAAAAAGTCCTATTTTTGAGTTCGGTCAAGTCCCGTGCGGCTGTGACAAGCCCAACCCCGTCAGGTCCGGAAGGAAGCAGCGGTCAGTTTGCTTACAGAGCGCCACGGTCAACTTGACCGATTTTTTTTAAGTGAAACAACCTGCCAAACCAATAGATTTCAGTTAGGTATCACCACACCTATAATCACCTGTTCGTAAAGATTTGCAACAGAATTCCTCCCGATTATATTTACTTTTAGAATTACAACTCTATTATAGCGTTGCCAATAGCCCCGCTAAGTTTAAATTTCCGTATATTTGAAACTGAAGAGTAGAAATACGTGTAATTTTCTATTTTAAACCGCAATAAAACTATAAAAAATATTCATTGTAATACACTTTCGCACATTTGTAGTGAACTAAAAAAGCAATAGAACAAACCCAATTTTAGGAAGAAGACATTATTTCCAGATGAAGAAAGAAATTATTATTAACGCCGCGCTGAACGAGGTGCGGATAGCCATAACCGAAGGCGGAGAATTAGCTGAGCTCTTTATCGAAATACCTGATAAAGAACGCTTGGTAGGTAATATTTATATGGGTAGGGTCGGCAAAGTCATTCAGGGAATGAATGCTGCTTTTGTGGATATTGGCATCTCTCAGGACGGATTCCTTCATTTCTCGGATGTAGATTCTTCGCTCGAAGATTCTTTTATTACCGAAGAGGAAGATGATGAAGACGAGGATGAAGTGTTATCAGAAACAAGCGAATCGGCATCGGTAGCCCTCCGTAAGAAACCGTCAAAATCGAAAAAAAAACCGACGGGAAAACCCCTTCCGACGTTTTCCACCAAACGTTCCGGTGTCGTATCAATTGGTTTGCAACCGAAACAAAATATCATTGTTCAGGTAGTACGCGAGGCATATTCAAGCAAAGGCGTTCGGGTAAGTACAAGGGTTTCGATGCCCGGTCGCTATGTGGTATTGATGCCATTTGAAGCGGCAATCGGCGTTTCCAGAAAAATACAGTCTGTTCGTGAGCGCAAACGTCTTCGAAATCTTGCAAAATCTATTTTACCTGAGGGTTTCGGGTGCATAATTCGCACTGCTGCACAAGATAAAAGTGAAGCCGAACTTCGTCGTGATTGGGAATACTTACTTGATATTTGGAAAGAAGTGGAAATCAACGTCAAGAAATCACACAATCACCCTGCTTTGCTTTATAAAGACAAGAATTTGACAGGTAGTGTTATTCGTGATTTGTTTACAAATGATGTTGAACGTGTAGCCGTTGATTCCAAAAAACTCTACAGTGAAATAATTAATTATTTAAATTGGGCGTCGCCCGAACTGGTAGACAAAGTAGAGTTTTACGCAGGAAGAAAGCCAATTTTCGATGCTTTCCGACTGGAAAAAATCATTGCCGATACGTATTCACGAAAAATTTCATTGCCAAGCGGCGGTTCGATTGTACTTGACCAAACAGAAGCAATGTTTGTAGTTGATGTCAATTCGGGAAGGGCATCCAGCGACCACGAGCAGGAGCGTAATTCTCTCAAAACCAACATGGAGGCAGCGCGCTCAATTGCCCAGCAACTCCGTCTGCGTGATGCTGCGGGGATTATTCTGATAGATTTTATAGATATGAATCTCGAAGAAAACCGCAAAAAATTATTTAATGAAATGCGGCATGAAATGATGCGGGATCGGGCGAAAACAACGATCTACCCACTCACTCAACTTGGTCTGATGCAAATGACACGGCAGCGCATCCGTCAGAATATCACCGAGCGGTTAAGCGACAATTGCCCTGTGTGTCACGGTGTTGGACGAGTGCAGTCACGTTCTGTAATCCTGAGTGGAATTGAACGGTGGCTGGATAATTTCCGAAACAATTCACATGAATTTTCGACTATTCTGTTCGTACATCCTTCTATGGCTGAATATTTGCTCGAAGGGTCAATATCACGGCTTTCGCGGTTGATGATAAAGCACTTTATTAAAATAAAACTCCAACAAAACGACGAACTTCGCCCGAATGAGTTTAAGTTTTATTCACAAAAGCAGCAGCGTGATATAACTCAAGATTTTTAAGTCCTCGAACGACCGAAATATTTTCTTACATGAACAAAACTATCTCTATTCTTGGTTCAACCGGCTCTATCGGATACCAAACACTTCAAGTGATTGACATTGTTCGGGATGAATGGGAAATAAATTTTCTGACTGTTAATTCCAAGATTGCGGAACTTGAACAGCAGGTTTTGCGGTATAATCCACGCGGGGTAGCAATTTCTGACGAACGTTTTTACCGTGAATTCAAAAATACTACAAGTTTCAACGGTGAGATTTTGTGCGGCGAAGAGGGTGTGTGTGCTGCTGCAGGCGACAGTCGGAATACGATTGTTATGTCCTCGCTTGTAGGATTTAGCGGGGTGATGCCGACGCTTGCTGCTATTGAAGCGGGTGCAAAAGTAGCTCTTGCAAACAAAGAAACACTTGTAAGTGCAGGTGAAATTATTACTGCCGCAGCAAAGAATAAGGGCGTTCCAATTCTTGCTGTTGACAGTGAGCACAGCGCAATTCTCCAATGTTTGGCAGGTGAAGATTGGAATGAAATAGAAAAGATTATTCTTACTGCTTCGGGCGGTCCATTTAGGGAATTGCCAATAGAACAATTTGGAACTATTACTTTGGCGCAGGCACTCAAGCATCCGAATTGGTCAATGGGGAATAAGGTTACTATTGACTCCGCAACGCTTATGAACAAGGGTTTTGAGGTTATCGAAGCAAAATGGCTGTTTGATATGCCACCGGAGAAAATTGATGTGGTCATCCACCCGCAAAGTATTATTCACTCAATGGTGCAATTCGCTGACGGCGGTGTGAAGGCGCAGCTCGGAACACCCGATATGCGTGTACCGATTGCGTATGCACTTCATTTCCCACATCATATTGCGATGGATTTTCCTCGACTTGATTTGCTTGCGATAGGTAATCTTGCGTTCTTCCCGCCAGACTTGCAGAAATTCCCGTGTCTGCAACTGGCTTTTGATGCTTTGAAAGCCGGAGGAGCGGCGACGGCTATCCTGAATGCTGCAAATGAAATTGCAGTTAAAGCATTCATGAGTGAGAAAATTAATTTTACCGATATTCCCGCTGTGATTGGTACGGCTATGGATAAAATGCAGAATGTCTCTCATCCGTCGTTAGATGAGATTGCTAGCGCTGATATGGAAACACGTGCGTTTGTTCGGGAGGAACTGAATTTTGAGAAGGTCTATTAGCAACGGTTTTGTGTAATATATGCGTATGTAAGCTACAGGAAACCTAAGTTACTGTTTAACACTTATCTACAGCCAAATTTTTTTATCATTACAATCAGATATTATGGGCTTTACTTTTCAAGAAATTTTAGCATTTATCGCAGTATTGGGTATTATAGTTACAGTGCATGAATTCGGGCATTTTGCCGCTGCTCGGTTATGCGGGATGAGGGCAGATGTTTTCGCTCTCGGTATGGGAATGCGATTATTCGGTTGGAATAAAATCACGGGTTTCACCTTTGGCAAATTACCTGAAACATGGGATGGCGGAGGTCATACAGACTACCGTATATGCCTCCTGCCAATTGGAGGGTATGTAAAAATTGTGGGTATGATTGACGAAAGCATGGATACCACACAATTAAAAGCAGAACCACAACCGTATGAATTTCGCTCAAAAAATGCACTTCAAAAGGCATTTGTAATAAGTGCGGGAGTCATTATGAATTTTATTCTTGCGATTGTGGTGTTCTTCTCACTCGCAATGTTCAATGGCAAGGAAATTCACCCTATTACAACAATCGGTTATGTAGAGAAAGCATCTATTGCCGAGAAAATCGGATTCAAAGCAGGTGATAGAATCATCAGCATCGGAACTGCACAAATTACTTCATGGGAAGATGCCTACGAGGAGCTAACTGTAAAAGACCTCGGCGCAAATAGAATAGTGACGGTAGTGAGAGACGGACAAAAACAAACCCTGACCACCAACGGCAGTGAAATTATCAATACCCTTACCCAGAAAAAAGGTTTAGGGCTTATTCCTCCAGGCGCTAAAATAGTTATTGCCCAGGTAGAACCGGCTATGCCTGCCGGGAAAGCCGGACTAAAAGCAGGTGATACAGTCATCTCTATTAATAATGAACCGATAAAAGGTGCAGATCAATTTATAGGGATAATCGGCTCAAGCGGCAGTAAACCTCTTGAATTTGTCTGGAAACGCGGATCGGAAGAAAAACACGCTTCAATCTTGCCTACATTCGATGATGCGGAAAAACGCTATCGTGTCGGGATAGCCCCTTCGATGATATTCGACGGGGAGGTAGTGCATAGAAGCTATAGCTTTGGTGAATCGGTCGCTTTTGGGTGGAACGAAACAGTGCGCCAGGTAACGGGATTTTTTGGAATCATCGGGAAAATATTCGGCGGTGTAGTATCGTTCAAAAGTACAATCGGCGGACCTATTCAAATCATGCGTGCTGCCGGAAAGGTAGCTGAGCTTGGATTCAGTTCTTTTATGAATCTTGTGGCAATGCTTTCGGTTTCTATCGCGGTGCTTAATATCCTGCCGATACCTGCACTTGATGGCGGACATTTGATGTTCATTATCATCGAGGCGATTATTCGTCGTGAAGTACCTGTAAAAGTCAAGATGGCAGTTCAGCAGGTAGGTATGCTACTGTTGCTTGCGCTTATGGCTGTGGTGCTGTATAATGATATTATGCGGTGATATTCATAAGGGGAAAATGAGTACATGGGGATTTTACAGTGATTTATTTATATGAGGCACATTATCTATTTAGTGATGCTGTTCCTCTAGTTTGCGACTATTTTAGTTTTTAGGGGTTTTTATGAGACCAGAACATCTCTGAATACACGTGATTATCTATATGCTGGGGATGTAGGAACTGAATTTGAATATGCTGCTACAACAGTCTATACCGATACTAACGGAATTATGAAGACGTCCCATGATACTATAACATGGGTTAAAGTGCAAAAAGATACTCTCCATTCTTTTGGAGCCATAGAAGTTAGAATTGATATCAAGTCTAATGAAAAGATAGAAAAATCATTTGAAACTTTCTTGGGTTTTTATGAAAATTCAATCAGAAGAAAAGTTATGCTTATGGATACTCCCAAAGGTATAATCTTGAAAGATCCAATAAAAATAGGAGAAAAATGGGGGGAGAAATATCAATTGATCTCTACAATAAAATCAATTGACCAGACTATTAATTCTCCATTCAAGACTATGAAAACTATCTTGGTCGAAAGAGAATGTGCTGATACATCTTCCGGTGTAATTTTTAACTATAGAATCAAAGATTATTTAGCACCTAAAGTCCTTGAAGCGAGAACTGAATATGTATACACCAAAACATACCCAACCAAGAAAATAGCGAGGACTGAGATAGTTACAAACCTAATACGCTATTCTGAAAAACTGCAGGATAAATACTTTTGCTTACGCAAGTAAATATTCTATCGATTCAAGTAACGGTAAGTCATGGCAGTTGTTGGAACTGCCAATAGGGATATTTGTTTAGAAGGAAGGTCGGTTGTAACAACCGACCTTCCTGTCTAAGCGTAAATACAGAATCATAGTTGTATACCGCCATGCATTAGAATGTTATATTTGGATCTTTCAAGGTATTAACAATTCTAAGGATTCGGAAATGAATCCGAAGGATTCAAATGTTTATAGAAAAATCTATCCAAAGGCGGGTACGACCCCGTCGGGGTCGAATATTTAATCGGTGTATAATTGTTAGAAACATATAATCCCTTCAGGATTAAGAAAAAAGCTCTATAACTTTTCGACACACGGCGACAAACAACCGACCTTCCTTCTAAGCGTCTTTACGGAAATTCAGTTGTATCACTTGACGGATTTTCGTTGATATTTATAATTTGACAATGCACGGCGGTAAACAACCGACCTGACCTAAATAGAATAATAGAGTCTTCTTAACTACGGCGCATTATTGCTCTCCATAAGTTTCTCAATATCCTCAGCACTTCGTGGAATTTTTACTGACATATTTATCGGGTCTTGCTCGGTTATCAGAATATCATCCTCGATTCTCACCCCGATATTCCACCATTTTTTATTGCACGGGCTGCCTTCGGGAATGTAAACCCCCGGTTCAACGGTAATTACACTATTAGGTTTTAAAGCTGTTCCCGTTCCTGCATCGTGTACGTCCAAGCCAAGGTAATGGGATGTACCGTGATTGAAATACCACTTTGCTTCTTCGGGCTTTTTGATTATTTCGAGTTCCATTAGTCGTTTTTGAACAACTTCCATTGCCCTTTTGTGCGGGTCACGAAAAGCATTGCCAGCCCGACAAGCTACAATACCCGAATCCTGAGCTTCGAGAACTACGTTGTAAATTGTTCGCTGTTCATGGGTATATTTACCATTTACAGGGAATGTACGGGTAATATCGGCTGTGTAATTTTGGTATTCTGCACCGCAGTCTGCCAGAACCATGTCATTCGTTTGTGTTTTCTTACGGTTAGATATATAATGCAATATGCACGCATTGTAGTTCGAGCCGACAATAGATGGATAGCCCACATCCTCAGCACCCAAACGTTTGAATGTGTATTCCATAATCGCTTCAATCTCATATTCGTTCATACCCGATTTTGCTTTCTTCATAGTCTCAATATGTCCTTCAGCGCTAATATCAATCGCTTTTTGCATGAGCCGTATTTCGTCGGCATCTTTAATCTCACGCATTTTTGCCAGAAGCGGGAACGGTGATTTAATATATAAATCAGGGAACTTTTCATGAAGTGCGTTTTTTGTCTCCTGCTCCAAGTAGAGTAATTTCCCTGAAATCAGTTTATTCACCGATGGAGTCGGATAATTTGGAATGTAGAGCGAATCACGACCTGTAAGTACCGAATCGAGAATACCCTGAAGACGTGAAATATCTACAGCTTTTTCGATTCCTAAGATTGTTTCTACTTCTTTAACACCCATCCGTACTCCTGTCCATGCCTCTGTAATGACCATACGCGGGCGGACAAACATAACTTCACGATACGATTTCCCGTCAATCATCACTCCATTTGGTACCAGTAGCAATGCGCAACCCTCATCCGGCATTCCTGACAGATACCACAAATTACTGTTCTGGCGGTATTCATAATCTACATCATTCTGGCGATTACGAACATCGGCAGCGAACGCTATGAGCGCAGATTTAGGCGAAAGCGAAGTCAAAATAGTCTCGCGACGCTCTTTGTACCGTGAATTGGGGATTCCGTCTTTATAGGGGTAATGATATTTGAAGACAACATCAGGTGCTTGTCCGAAGCAAATCGAAGAAGCTGTAAGAAAGATGATGAGGTATTTCATAGGATTGAGGATTTTATGTATGAAATGATGTTTGAAAGACAATCGAAGCTGTTAAAGAGTTATAACAAAGTAGAAAACACAAATGAAATTTATTTCGATATGAAAATTACTACCTCTCACTCCCCTTCGGAACAAACGTAGTATATTTAGTAAAACTAGCATCCGGCAATCGCTTCACAGGAATACGGATATATCCCCCATTCAGCCACAGCTGTACCTGATCGCTATAATGTGCGCTCAGCGGCTCACCTGAATTGCCTCCCGGCAAAACAGAATACACTACCGTATCATTCATATCAGCAATAAATCGCATGGACGCACCTAATATCTGCTCTTCGGGCTGATAGAGGTGATATTCGCCGTTATTCAGCGTTGTATTATCACCGCCGGTGGGAAATGGTCCGTGAGTTACGATTTTCTTCATAAACGGATTACTGCTAAAAAGATGATTAAGCGTTATATGATGTAAATCGCCATATTTCCATGAACGAATATCATTGTTTTTATAATGATCTTGGAGCGAACGTATTGCAAGAACAAAACTTCGGAAAACAATCTCATCCTTGTTTTCAAGCTCACTTGTTTTGACATTGTCGAACCATACGGAAGTGGAATCACTGCTTAGCAATTCCAAAATTCTGCGCGTAGGAAGGTTAGCTATAAATACATATTCACGAAAAAGGCGTTCACCAAGCTCATCTTCAAATGTTTGACGGAGCAGTGTGTTAAAAAATGCAGCATATAGGATGGGCTGAGGGTCGCGCGCAGTCATAATTCCGTCCCAATTTTGCAGTATTTTCATTGCTTCGCGTTCAGTTTGAGACAAATATTTCTGTTTCCCGGCAATAATCGGCAAGGTAGTTTTGAGAAGGGTACGGGCATACGGTGAAGTAACATCCATCTGCATAAACTCAGCATCGCGTACTGTGTATTCGTCGAACTCCCTCAGGGTCTCCTCGATGCGCTCAACTCGCGAAGAAGGTTCCCACAGTGAAGAAATAAAGTAGGGAAGTGATTCTGCGGTTTTATTGTTTGCACTCATCAAATACCGTTTCGCAGGATTATATACTCGTGGTAATTCATTCGGAACATGAACACCTGTCCACGCATATTCCGGCAGCCAACCCGGGCTTGGAATATTAGGATTGCCCTTGCTGCGGATAGGGATAGTCCCGGCTGGTGCTATGCCAATATTTCCCTTTCGGTCAGCATAGCTGAAATTTAGAGCAGGAACACACCACATAGTAACACCTTGCTGGAATTCCTGCCAGGAGCTTGCTTTGTTGATTCGGTACATTGCAAGCATTTCATCGGATGGTTGCTGAGCAGTCCAACTGTAGCTCAGTGCATATTTCTGCAAGAAATGGTTGGGTTTGTTATTACTCATCCCTATAAACTTACTGGAGCTTAGTAAATGAACGTCGGAAATAATAGGTGAGCGTTTCGAGAATCGAATATCATAAATAAGCGGTTCGTCGCCTTTGACTAAAATTGTATCACGGCGATATTTGAATTTTACTCGCTTACCTTCTTCGTTGAAATAAAAGTTAGAGTTTGAATCAATTTTTTCAACAAAATAATCCAAATCATCAGCCATCATATTGGTGATGCCCCACGAAATATGATCGTTTCGACCCACAACAAACAAAGGGAGTCCTGCTATGGTAAGTCCGGTAATATTCATAGAAGGGGTTGTGATATGCGCCTGATACCACCGCGCGGGCATCGAAAGTGAAAGGTGCGGGTCATTCGCCAGAATAGCAGAGTTACCCGCAGTTGAAGATGTTTTCATTACCCACGAATTACTACCCACACACGAACCATTCATACCCATAAATTTACGCAAGGAAGCAAGTAATGTTGAAGTGGAGCTCAGTGCCTCATGATTATTGATTTGGGGATAAATTGCGGCTTGTTCAGTCGGCTTAGAAGCTAATGCAGCAGTGTTCTTTTTTTCGGAGGGGATAATAAATGGTCCTGAATTCGGATAGGATGGGATAAGTTCGGCTGCACGTTCAGCACCTAACTTGTCGGCAATTTCACCAAAAGCAATATCGGACCAAAATCCCATACTTAATTCGAAAGCCATCATCCGACTGATAAGAATACAGTCGGATGGTTGCCATGCGTCGGGTTCATATCCGAGTGCCCCAAACTCAAACGGGAGACCGGTTCTGTGATCGTCAATAAACGTATTCACACCCTTTGCATATTGTTCCATTATAAATCGTGATGTTTTGGAAGAGGATTTCCATACTTTCTGTGAGATTGTGGGTAAATCCAGAGCGCGAAGAAATTTATCAGACTCCAGTGCTTCCATACCGAATATCTCTGCCAGTCTCCCTTCGCCAGCCCGTCGCGCAATATCCATTTGCCAAAGGCGGTCTTGCGCGTGAACATAGCCCAAAGCATAGAAAGCATCTGCTTCACTTGATGCAATGATATGGGGAACACTAAATTGATTGCGGTAAACCTGAATAGTGTCTTTGGAATCCACGATGACGGTAGTATTCGGTTCAACTTCAGAGCGAGTAGCCACATACAGTGAAAATGCTGCAAAACTTGCTGCAACAACAGTCAGAGAGATTAATATACCGGCGAAATTGCGAAGGAACTGAAACATGAAAAGGAACTTATGATTATAGATGTAGGGATTGCTGAAGCGAGTGCTCTGAAGTAGATTAATCGAAATTTATTTCATTTCTGAACGAAATGAACGGGTTGCCGAATAAATATGCGCCACTTCTTCAAGAAAATTACGGATTTCAGAGAGAGGAAGCTGCGTTGCAGCATCGCTTTTTGCCTCTTTGGGATTCGGGTGTGTCTCAATGAATAAGCCGTTAATTCCCACTGCTACAGCAGCCCGTGCGAGCGAACGGATAAATTGCGGCTGCCCACCGGACTGCTCGCCTCCACCCGGCATCTGAACGGAGTGAGTGGCATCATAAATAACCGGATAGCCGGACTCACGCATAATATCCAATCCGCGAAAGTCAACGACCAGATCATGATAACCGAAGGTAGTGCCACGCTCAGTCAGCCAAATATTGTTATTGCCGGTAGCGTGTACCTTGGCTGCAGCTTTCGCCATATCCTCAGGTGCTAAAAACTGTCCTTTTTTGATGTTTACTATTTTACCGGTTAGCCCTGCAGCTTGCAAAAGACTGGTTTGGCGGCAAAGAAACGCGGGTATTTGCAGCACATCCACAAACTCGGCAGCAAGAACAGCTTCTTCTGCAGTATGTATGTCAGTCAGGATTTTAAGTCCAAACTCATCGCGAATTTCAGCCAAGTAGTTCAATGCAAGTTCATCTCCAATACCAGTGAAGCTCGATACGCTTGTACGGTTTGCTTTTCGGTAGGAGGATTTGAATACATAATCAAAACCAAGTTCTTGGCAAATCGGCGCAACTGTCGCAGCAACTCCTTGAAGCATTTCTTTAGATTCGACCACGCAAGGTCCTGCGATAATTGTGAATTTTTCCATGATGTTGTGATTTGATTTGTTTAAAGATATGTATAATTCCAAAGAGTTACACTTCAAAACAGGCGGAACGTAACAACTGCATATATTCCAAACCCTTGTTTTGTGAAAAAGCGATATTGCGTTCGGGAATACTGTCGGGATTCGGGAAATTCTCTGTTGCCTTGGTCACACTATCTTCACGCAAGATATGAAGCATCGGATATAATGAGCGATTCGTAAAGTTAGCGGGGTCGTCATTATCCGAACCTACAAAACAATAATCAGGATGAAACCCTGCAACTTGGAAAATACCTTTCCATATTTTACTTGAAACAACTCCTTCGGCGAGTGTTACCAAGTCGAGATAGTTGTCAAAATCCAAAAAACTGTCAGGGAAAATAACAAACGTAGTTTCAAAATCATCTGAGTTTTTCAGAAACCGTAATTCATCGGCGAATGTTTCCAAGCTGCTCTCTGTCGTTGCATTCGGCAATACGACATAGCGAATACTTTTCTTGAACATTGCTTTTGCAGCAAACGGGCAGAAATTACAGCCGATGACGACAGAATTAATCCAGTTTTGTGTTTGGGCGATGATTATGGATTCTGTCAATTTGTTTTTGAATATCCTTTTGAATAAAAAATAGAAAATTACACAAAGGTGTTTATTACGATTCTTTTTGCCTTTTATACATATGGTGGATGGTCTACTTCTTCATCCAATCGTCCCACGTCTTTGGTGGTTCTGTAGTGGTTGCAGTTCTAGTTAGTTCAATATACGTATTGTATTTCTTTTCATTCCATTCTAACTCAATCGTTTTTACAACTTTATTATTTGTGAAATAAATTCTATTCAATCGATGAATACCCCAACCATCAGGTTGATCAGGTTTGCCAAGTAGTAAATTAAACTTAAAATTATGTATTAAAAATTGTGCTGCTTTAATTTCATTAGGTGCAGTCAATGTTTGAACACTCATACAATTATATTTTTGGATTAAACTGTTGCTTGATATACTATAATATAGACCCCAATGGTCATCCCATTTTGCATCTTCAAAAAGTAAGTCAATATAAATATCTTTCATTTTGGGACTTATTCTTTGACCGTACGAAGAAACTTGTTTAGAAGCTATAAGTCCACATACAATTTTTAACATCCATTTCTCAATATAATGTCCATTAAATTTTCGATGTTCATTTTTAGGGATATTTCTACTAAAATCTTTATCATACTCATTGATACATCGAAAAAGCTTCCCAGCTTCAGCATCAAAATGAGATAGCATTGAATTATGATGTGTGCAAAGAATATTTGAAATAAGGCAATTTCTTGGTACAAGACTGAATGTTTTGTTTTCAATCCAAGGCAGTCCCGTAATTTTTACTGTGTTGTTTTCTTCAAATAACTCTAAAATATTATTTGAAACAATATGCTCTCCTGAAATTTTAGTTGAGCAATTATTGGTTCTATTTGCATAACATTTTGGGTGAGAATAGTTTGTCATATCATCTGTAATTTATTAAAATACTTTCAAACTTACCTCTACCTCTTCCCAGCACTTTTCGCAGGATTCAGCCATATATACTTATAGTGCCTTCTGTCCATCGGATTGTTGTGATACCCTTCCACATTCGGTTGCAAGAGGCGATAGTCAGCATCATAGAAGAGTATAAGCATCGGGGCATCGTTCATTGCAATCTGTTCGGCTTGACGGTAGAGATCCATGCGTTTAGTGCGGTCAACCGTTGCCACCGCTTGCTCGAACAGCTTGTCAAATTCAGGGTTATTATACCGGACTTGATTAATCGGGCTAGCGGAACCGTCTTTCGGTACAATTTTACCATAGCAAAGATTGAGGAAATTTTCAGGATCGGGATAGTCTGCTACCCAACCCAAACGGAAGAACATAGAATGACCTGCATCTACTTCATCGAGGTGTTTTGCCCATTCAACTTCTTTGAGTTCAACCTTCACACCAAGATTTTCAGTAAGCATTGACTGCACCGCCTCGGCGACCTGCAAGTTACGCCCGCCACCCGAATTTAACTGAAAAGTCACGGTAGGAAAACCTTTACCGTTCGGGTATCCTGCTTCTGTAAGAAGTTGGCGTGCCTTTTCGAGATCGAATTTATACCCTGTGACGGTGGAATTATAATCGGGCATTGAAGGCGGAACGATTCCATGATAACCCGCCCCTGCTGCTTGACCTTTGAGAACATATTTGATAATGCGTTCGCGGTCAACCGCCATCGAAAATGCCTGGCGAACACGTTTGTCAGAAAATTCCTTGCTTGGAGCAAGCATTCCGTAAAATTGTGTGGAGAGTGCGGGCAAACTGAGTAACTGATATTTTGCATAGTCGCCTTTCACTTTTCCGTTTAAATCCACAACATCAGCGAAGAACTCACTCGGAATGCGATATGCCTCGTCGAGATTACCTTGCTTGAATTCAAGCAATTGGGATTTTAAATCTTTGACAAACGTAAACTTTATTTTATCCAGATATGGCATTTGATTGCCGCTTTCGTCTTTGTCCCAGTATTTTGGATTGCGCGTGAGGATGCATTCACGATCAGGTGTCCATGAGGTAAAACTGAATGCTCCTGTCCCGACTGGATGCTGGAAGAAGTCTTTTTTGTAATGTTCAACTGCTTCACGCGGGTGAATCATCATGCAGCCGAGTGCAGGATAATGCTCAAATGGAGAAAATGCCCTGATGAGCTTAACTTGAAATGTGTATTTATCAGCTGCAACAAATCCGGGGATGTCGGTAATAGTAGGTTCTTTTTGAGCTTCAACAGCTTTGCGAGTTGCATCAAAATATTCATCTGCACCGACAACCTTCCCTTGGAAATACCCGAACCCTCGTGTTTGAGTACGTATATCACAGAGCCGTGTAAAGGAATATTTCACATCTTCGGCGACAAGTTCACGTCCTTTTCCATTTGGAAAGCACGGATTGTCTTGAAAAAATACGCCCTTGCGAAGATGGTAGGTGTATGTCAGACCATCCGGCGAGACTTCCCACGTCTCGGCAAGTTCAGGGGTAATATGGAGCTTTTCGTCGAATGAAATAAGATTATCATAAATTTGCGCAGCAATATGATGTGACGTAGCGTCGTTGATTCCCACCGGGTCGAGCGAGCGGAGTTCACCTGCTTCATTGTTGCGGAATTCACCGCCATACGTTTTGCCTCCGGCAGCAGCAGCATGAACAGCTTCGTCTTTTTTCCCGCCGCAAGAAGAAAACAAGCTGATAGAAAGTAAAACGCAAAGAATCTGCACAGAAAATTTCATAGAAAATCCAAAGGTAAAGTGACAGAAAGAATCGTTAATTTTTTGAATTGCTATTTCTTTCAATGAGCTTAAGGTAACAATCAAGTTACGTCACCCTGAGTTCATCGAAGGGTTCAATTACTTACCAAATTTTGACCATGAGATTATTGTCTCAAACAGCTATCTATAGTAATTTATTAATGCCATTTTTATGTTTTTATAACCATTTCAGTTTTTAAAACATCGGCAGTATCCGTGCATTCTTCCAATAACACACTGATTGTTTTATCGAGAAGCGGATGAATGGTTGCCGGCGCAATATCAGCCGAAGGAACAAGAACAAATCTCCGCTCTTCCATACGTGGATGCGGTAATTGTAATTTGTCCAATACGATAACCTCACGTCCAAACAGAAGAATATCTATATCAATTTCTCGTTCATGCCACTGCTTGCGGCTTTGGCGACCTATCTCCTGCTCAATATGTTTACTCATTGTGTGAAACTGGGCTGCTGAATGAGAAGTCAAGCCACCGACTGCAATATTGAGAAAAGGCGGCTGGTCCTTAAATCCTACCGGTTCTGTTTCATAAACAGGTGAGCAGACAACTCTGCGAAGTCCCGCTTTCGTTTGGAGAAGCTCAACAGCCGATTGCAATGCAGCCAACCGGTCGCCTAAATTAGCACCAAGAGAAAGAAGAACGAATGTATCTTCTTGGTTCGACATTTATATGCCGTCGCGGGTTAAGGTTTGCTCAACTTCTATATAATCAACTATATGGCGAATCGGCACATGAAGTTTACGGATGCGCACTGTCGCTTTTTGCAGCGTAGAGAACCGCTCCATAAGTGCATTTAAGATGTCGTAACCGAGCGTCTCCACCAGGTTGAAACGTTCGCCGTTCATAATCTCATCAATGCAGAACATAACCTCTTCGTAGTTGAGAGCATCTTGAACATTATCGCTAATAACTGCTTGTTTATCATCATAATACAAATCAGTATCAATTTGATATTTACCGCCAAGGGTTTGCTCTTCGGTTTTAACACCGTGATATGCGTAAAATTCTGCGTTTTTGATTGTAAGGCGGGTAAGAGGATGCTTGTTCATAGTTTGTATTTGAATGTTGGGTTAAAATTATTTTAGATTATATGTATTGCTCAAAAAAAATGTGATCTTTCCACGCTTCAGTTGACAGTAGGTAAGGAGACATTTTGCTGTTTGTAAAACTGATTTTCATATTCTACATCCCTTTTTTCACCATTTATTGTAAGAGTAAGAAGGTCTTGTAAATAATATTCTACTTTACCTTTAAAGTCCAATTCCTTATTGTTTAAAATAACATCACGAAGATTCAGACAAACATCATAGAGTAATATCGAAATACGTTCGTGTTTCTCTTCTAAAGCACGAAAATCGGGTAAGGATTCACGTACATCTTCTAGATTCTCTTTGCAAGTATTATGAACCAACGCTCATAATTACTTATAGATTCGAGTACATGAGGGGTGCTGCTAAATGTCCAATTTTTCTTTTCTATATAAGTGCTGAGACAAAAATAATCGTCGAAATTAATACCCATAATTTGGCAAGTAATTGAACAACGACGGCTCTGTGTGACTTGAGCTTGATTGTCATACTGAGTTCCTGATAGTCGCCGAACCGCCTACAAAATAATGCAATGAAATTTGAATAAAATACTTACTCTTGTCACCCTGAACTCGATTCAGGGTCTATTGCTGTTAAGTCATGCTAATTTCAATGTGCTATTTCGTCTTACACACGGAGATGCTGAATCAAGTTCATCATGACAGGACACTAAATTGTACTAGAATTTTAAGAGATGTCATTTACAGCGTAGTCGAAGCATCTAGTACTTTGCCAATTTTTCAACCAAATAATTTCTAGAATTTAATGGTTCGGTTATGTTAGTCCTATCACTTAAAACAGTTCTTCTTCTAAGCCCTTAATATAGCAGAGTTGTTAAGTTCTAAATCAGTCAGATTGTCTTATCTCCCGTAGGGAGAATATATCGGTAGAAACAGATGTTCCCCAGAGTCTTAAAGCCCCATCAGGGCGATATTGTGTGAGCATTGTTGCCATATTTCGTTCCTAACGGAACTCTAAAGAAGTCGTGGAACTTGTTTTCTGCCGATATGTTGCCCCGATGGGGCAGCATTATTGATGATTTTCATATTCAATTAGAACTTAACAGCCCTGCTTAATATAGGGATTGAACACTGTATCGAACCAAGCTCTTGCTCGTCTTACCCCAATTGTATGATCTGTCACTACAATCATCGTTTTAAAGTTCAAGGGTTTACTTCATTCTTATTATATTTTATGGTCTTACTTCGCATTATTAGCTCTTAATCAATTCTTCCCCACAAGTTTCGCCTTCTCCGCCTGCATCTTTGCATGGTCATTCAAGAAACTTTGCAGCCCTGCATCGGTAAGCGGGTGCTTGAGTGATTGCATTAATACCTTATAGGGGACAGTTGCAATATCCGCACCTGCCTGAGCGCAGCCGATAATGTGAATCGGATGGCGAATAGAAGCGGCGATAATTTGCGATTCCAAGCCCTGTGTATCCCAAATATCACACACATCCTGAACAACTTGAATACCGTCCAATGAAATATCATCCAAACGCCCTACGAATACACTCACATAGCTCGCACCTGCATTATTTGCTGCGAGAGCTTGAGTAGGACTGAAAATAAGCGTTACGTTTGTCGGGATTTCTTGTCGCGAAAGCTCTTTTACAGCACGAAGTCCGCCTTCGATCATCGGGATTTTGATAGTTGCATCAGGAAACCATTTTAGTATCTCATCAGCTTCTCTGAGCATTCCGTCGGTATCGGTAGAGACTACTTCCACAGAGAGATGTCCGCCCCCCATGATTTCATAAATTTCCAAAATACGCGTGTGTACATCCACGCTTGGGTCTTCTTTGGCAAGGAGGGAAGGATTGGTCGTAACACCGCTAACGATACCAAGTTCTGCAGCATGACGAATTTCGTTTATATTTGCTGAATCTACGTAGAGTTGCATAGTAAGGGTTCTTTCTATAATGTTTGAAGGGAAATAACGTAAAGGTTATGCAAAAATAGCAATTTTATAGTGCAAAGCCGCACATACTCTGTGAGAAACGGGGCTATGACGATAATAAAATACTATTAAAGAATGGCGAAGGTGTAATTGGTATGCAAATCAAGTAAAAGTCACCCTGTACATTAGGAGATTTGCTTTTTATAATCTGAGGAGTAGCGAACATAGTTTGCAGCAGATGTCTCGAGCCGAGTGCGCTCTTCGGGAGTTAATTCACGAATGATTTTTGCCGGAACGCCTGCGGCTAATGTTCCTTCCGGCACTTCAAAACCTTCGCGGACTACTGCGCCTGCTGCTACAAGTGAATAATTCCCAATGATACTGCGGTCAAGAACACGTGCCCCCATTCCTATCAAAACACAATTCCCGATTGTAGCTCCGTGCAGTATTGCTGAATGTCCAACCGTTACGTTATCGCCAACAAAAAGCGGACAAGTACCATGATTTACATGGAGCATCGAAAGGTCTTGAATATTGGTGCGTTTCCCTATGCGAATGAAGTGTACATCACCTCGAATGACTGAATTATACCAAACTGATGAGTCTTCTCCAATTTCCACATCACCTATGATCCGCACTCCCTCTGTAAGAAATACAGTCTTGTGAATTTTGGGGGTAATTCCGTTATAGGTAAGAATTGAAGCATTCTTGCCGGTTTCGATGGGCATAAGATGTATCTGATGATAAAGTTAAAGTTGAATAACCAACCGTTTAATGAGGCCTATTCATCCACATTCGCTGTTTTGAGAAGTGCATTGTAGTTCAAAATCTTGATATTACGACCACTTATATCGAGAAATTTCTGTCGTTTGAATTCTGCTAATAATCTAATGACTGTTTCGGTAGCTGTTCCAATCATTGTGGCTAATTCTTCGCGAGAGAGCATTACTGCCAGCGTCTTTTTGTCGCTTTGAAGTCCGTATGTCTGGTAGAGAACGAGAAGCCCTTCGGCGAGACGTTCCTTCACAGATTTTTGAGCCATTTCGACTACTTTCATTTGTGCTTGGCGCAATTCTGTAGAAAGGAGTTGCATCATATCGAAAGCAAGATGAGAGTCCATTCGTACCACATTAAAGAATGTTTCTTTAGGAATAGCGCAAATGGTACAATCTTCAAGTGCTACTGCTGATGAGTAATATGCTTCTCCACTGAGCAAAGCCCTATACCCCATAATATCACCTTGCTTTATCAAACGAATAATTTGTTCGCGTCCATCCGAACCAAGTTTTTGCAACTTAATTTTTCCGTGGTGAATACAGAGTAAATGAAGCGGATAAGAGCCCTCATTAAATATTATATCACCTTTCTGATAATGCTTACACTGCTTTCCGGTATTAATAATATTTAGTTCGACGTGAGGAATATTTGAGAATACTGATTCTTCACGTACTTCACAATCATCACAGTCGGGAACTGAAGTAGCTGTTTTCATATATATAAGGGGATAGATTGAGAATAGTACATTGATTGATGGAATTGCATATGTGTAAGTGATAGGATTAAAATAGCCGAAACATTGAATGCAGAAAACTACTTTCCCGAAAAATGGCAATCAATTAAATGTTTTGACTAAGATTTTAATTACAACCAAGTTACATCACGCATATCGTAGTCGTTGTCGAATACTTACCAAATTGTCAGGAGTAACGATGCCGGTTATTTATGTCCCGTCGCTTATAAAACGTAGTAAAGATTAAATGAGTCACATCAAAAAAACATCATTTTTAAGAAAGCAGCAAATCAAAATGTATTCGTAAAAATGACCTCAAATCCCATAATCTCAATATGGTTTGCAATACGCTCAGAGGTCTCTTCTTAAATCATAATATCCTCAATTTATAGAAACATGACAAAGGTCATATTTTTAAAGTTGAGCGCGTCGTAGATTTGCGACAGTTGATTTAACTAAAAAGAACTGTATGAACCCCAAACTTATCCGTCGTCAAAAAGTCGTTTGTATCCATTGCGGGGAAGACTGCCCTCTTGAGGCAATTACTCTCGAAACTGGAGAGCATTTCTGTTGTGACGGATGCAAGACCGTTTATGAACTCTTACGTGATAACAACCTATGTACATATTACGAATTAGATAAAGCACCCGGAATTTCTTTTCGATTCAAAACCAATGCTCCTCGTTTTGACTATTTGGATTCTCAAGAAATTGAACGACAGCTTATTGATTTTACGCTTGAAAATGTCAGCAAAGCAACTTTTTTCCTACCTCAGATGCACTGTACATCGTGCTTATGGCTACTTGAAAAATTATACAAACTTAACGAAGGAATTATTGCTTCGGATGTAAATTTTTTACGGAAAGAAATAACAGTAACATTTGATAATAAACGGGTTCGTTTGCGTGGAATTGTAGAATTACTTGCTAAAATCGGCTATGAACCTGAAATTCGATTGAGTAATCTGGATAAACCTCGCAAAGATAACCGCGAGCGTGATTTGTATCTCAAACTGGGACTCGCAGGTTTTGCTTTTGGCAATTCTATGATGCTTAGCTTCCCGGAATACCTTTCATTTGGAAATAACTTAGATGCAAACTTACGTTGGTTTTTTGGAATACTCAACATTATTCTGGCAACACCTGTTTTGCTCTTTAGTTCAAGGGATTATTTTATTGCTTCATGGCATAGCATTCGCGAGAGAACAATGATGATTGATGTGCCGATAGCACTTGGTATTCTAGCTTTGTATTTCCGAAGTGTTGTTGATATCCTTTCCGGAGCAGGCAGCGGATTCATGGACTCATTTACAGGTCTTGTTTTCTTTCTGCTTATCGGTAAGTTATTTCAAAAAAAGACATTTGAAACTCTGGCGTTCGATAGGAATTACAAGTCCTACTTTCCACTTTCAGTTATTCTAAAGAAGCCGCACGGTGAGCAGTCTGCACCCGTTACTTCACTTAAAGTTGGCGATATATTTTTAGTCAGAAATAATGAAATTATTCCGGCTGATGGATTCTTACTTTCTGAAATAGGTCAGGTTGATTATAGTTTCGTAACCGGTGAGTCAGACCCTGTGGAAGTATTTCGCAGTAAAGAAATCTATGCCGGTGGACGCACTGCGGGTGCTGTTCTCGAAATTCAATGCACAAAAGAATGTTCGCAAAGCTATCTTACTCGTCTTTGGAATAATGATGTATTTAAAACAGAGAAAAAATCAACACTTTTGGACGTAAACAACAAGTTCGGAAAATGGTTCACAATAGTAACACTTCTGATTGCTGTGATTGCCGGGTTGTATTGGTTGCCTGTAAATCCAAATATTGCTCTTAATGTATTTACATCTGTCTTGATAATTGCCTGTCCGTGTGCGCTTACCCTTGCTGCACCATTTGCTTTAGGGTGGTCACTGACTGTATTGGGTAAATCTAAATTCTACCTCAAAAATGCTTCTGTTGTCTTAGACTTGACGAAATTGAAATCAATTGTTTTCGACAAAACCGGAACACTGACAGAACCTCATAAAAGCCGTATTACATACGTAGGAACACTTCTTTCATTCGAAGAGCAACGTCTTATCCAAACCTGCCTCAGAAACTCCACACATCCTCTAAGTAGAAGTATAGCTAGTGAGATGCCACAACAGGACGGATTGATACTCCAGGACTTCACAGAATATGCAGGGCGAGGTGTGGAAGCAACTATCGGCGGGAGAAAGGTAGTAGCAGGTTCGTATTTGTTTGTAATTGATAAATGTGATGAAATTTTACTTCAAAAATCTGATGTTTCTGCAGTGTATGTAGCAATTGACGGCATATATAAAGGATGTTTTGAGGTAGCAAATTCATATAGGGACGGCTTGAAAAAATTGTTTGCAGATTTAAAGCAGAAATTTGAGTTGCTTTTGCTTTCGGGAGATAACAATCACGAGCGGAATGAACTCTTGCATCTTTTTGCTGATGAGGTGACAATGCACTTCTCACAAACGCCGGAGGATAAATTAGAATTTGTGAAAGAATTGCAATATCAAGGAAAAACTGTTGCAATGATTGGTGACGGTTTGAATGACGCCGGGGCATTGCAGCAAAGCAATGTAGGGATTGCAATCAGTGAGCAAACCGGGGCATTTTCACCTGCTTGCGATGCAATTCTTGCTGCCGATCAATTGACAAAACTTCCGAAATTCATTGACTTTGCAAAACACAGTAGAAGCGTTATCATTTGGGCGTTTATTATATCGGTAGTTTATAATGTTGTCGGTCTTGGGTTTGCTGTTTCAGGTTCGCTTTCGCCGATGGTTGCTGCTATTTTTATGCCTGTTTCATCACTTACCATCATTGGATTTACAACAGCAGCTGTTGTGTGGAATGGTCGGAAATTAAAATGAAGTCTCTAGTCGGTAATTTCAAATTTTTACGGAGGACTATTTATGAATCAGGCACATTTTCATTTGGTACTTAACCATTTGCCGATAGTTTTTCCGATAGTTGGATTGCTGGTAATGGTAGGAGGTATAATTGTTCGGTCAGAAATTGTAAAACGTGTTGCCTACGGCATTTTTGTAATGGGTGCATTGAGTGCAATACCCGCTTTGCTTTCTGGCGAAGGTGCAGAGGAAGTAGTGGAAAAAATATCAGGGGTGAGTGAGCAGTTTATTAAATCCCACGAAGAGATTGCTGAAACTTTTGCACTGCTATCATACATCTTTGGTGTTGTCTCACTCGTTGGGTTGTGGGCAAATTGGAAACAGAAATCATTCTCCAATATTCTATCCTTCGCTACTGTCGCATTTGCAGTAGTTGTATTATTCTACGCGCAAAAAACAGGAACTACCGGCGGTGAGATCAGACACACAGAAATCAGAACGGCGAATACTGTAAATTCAACAAATCCTGAAATTAATACGCCGCTAAAAAGTGGCGATGAGGATGATTAGTAATTGAAAATAAAGCATTGTGCTTAGAAAAATTGAATTGCAATTTATGCAAATCAAATCATCGGTATTGTAAGCACTAGTGCAGAATTAATTAAAAAAAAGTGCTGTCATTCTGAGTTCCTGATAGTCGCCGAGCCGCCTACAAAATAATACAATGAAATAAAAAA
>CAZGNO010000027.1:0-45299 GCA_964527785.1 uncultured Chitinophagaceae bacterium | reverse complement strand
TGTCATTGTATTATTTTGTAGGCGGCTCGGCGACTATCAGGAACTCAGCATGACAAATGAGCTCAAGTCACATTGAGCTTAGTCGAAGTGTTCAATTACTTGCCAAATTATGGATATTTACCGAAACAATTATTTTTGTCTCGCACTTACTTATCCATGCAGCCCCTGCAATGCCGAGCGAATAATCCCTATCCCCTCATGCAGATTTTCATCTGTCAAATTAAGTGCGGGGCGGAAGCGAACCGAACGTTCACCGCAACCAAGAATAATCAGCCCGTTCTTAAAACACTTAAAAAGAAACTCTTTACGAATTGCAACGTTCGGCAGGTCGAATGCAGCAAACAAGCCACGTCCGCGAGTGTTGGAAACAATATGAGGAAATTCTTCTCTTAGGGAAGTAAAATAACCTTGCAGCATTGTACCTGCACGCTGAACGTGCTCCAGCAAATGCTCTCCCTCGATAATCTCCAGATATTTAGTCGCTCTTACCATATCCACTAAATTACCACCCCACGTTGAGTTAATTCTGCTTGATGAGTGAAATACGTTATCCGGTACATCGTCTATTCTATCTGTAACAACTATACCGCAGACTTGCATCTTTTTTCCAAAAGCCATTATATCGGGAGTTGTGCCAAGCTGCTGGTGCGCCCACATCGAACCGGTAAGTCCTACTCCTGTTTGCACTTCGTCAAATATCAGAAGTGCTTCGTTCTCATCGGCAAGGCGGCGAAGTTCAGCTAGAAACTCAGGGCGGAAATGATTGTCGCCACCTTCTCCTTGGATTGGCTCGATAATGATGGCAGCAATGTCGTCACGGTTATCAATGAATGCTTGTTTGATTTGGGCGATAGACAGCTTCTCTTCGGCAATAACTTGAGCAAGATTTTCCTCATTTAACGGGAATTTGATGGCAGGATTATGTACTCTGGGCCATTTGAATTTCGGGTATAAGTTCGTTTTGGTTGGGTCTGTGTTTGTAAGTGACATTGTATAGCCCGACCGACCATGAAAAGCACGACTGAAATGGAGAATTTGATGACCGCGTTCAGCTACATATCCTTTTGTAAAGTTTTTGCGGACTTTCCAATCAAAAGCAACTTTGAGTGCATTCTCGATGGCAAGCGCACCGCCTTCTACAAAAAAACTGTATTTAAAATCAGAGGGAACAGCCACAGTCATGAAAGTCTTGACAAAGGTTGCCATTGCTTCGGAATAAATATCAGAGTTTGAGGGCTTATTGACCGCTATGTGAGCCAGATACTCCAAAAAGTCAGGTTGAATCATCGCAGGATGGTTCATTCCGACGGGGGTAGAAGCAAAGCACGTAAAGAAATCGAGATAGCGTTTGCCGGTGCGCGCATCTATAAGATTGGCTGCATTGCTGTGATTAAGATCCAAAACATAATCGAAACCGTCCACGAGCATAAAGCGGCTCAGTTCTGAAAGTACATTATCCGGCTGAACGGCGTATTTGGGTTTATATGATAGGGATGACATAAGAGAATTCCTTTTAAAGTAAAATGTAAGAATATCAAAAGAACCTTGGTCTTGCATTTAATATGTAAGGTCAGAATAAAAGATTCTGTCTTACGGTGGCAAGTATCAAAGTTGAACCGGCGTGTAAAACTAAAAATCAGTGACGTTTTAAGCAGAAGTCTATATGGGGACTGCAGATGAAAGATGGAGACAGGCAAGTAATGCCTTTCGCAAGCCAAGACCGCTCAAGAATGAGCCGCCACGGATTGTTCCGTGCAATGAAATGGAAGGCGATGCAGTTAGGGTTTTGTTTCTCATAACGTTGCAAAATTACGAAAAATTGTCGGAAGACTGTTTTTATAATGGTTTTTTAACGGGTGTTTGATAGTCTTAAATTTTGAAGAAATATTTCGTAATAAAAGAAAATATTTGTTCAATTTCCTCCGATATGATAACTTGCACTACTTAACATCAACAATTTTCTTAAAATTATTCTGGAGAACAGCATAATGACTGCCAAAGACGCAAAAAAACATTCTTATAAACATGGCTTACAGCATTACTTGGTGTTGCTTGGTTTAATGGTTACTATATCGTATGTATTTTACGATTTTATTATCCCAAGAGCAGTGGAAGGTGCAGTTGTTGCTCTCTTTAAGCCAGAGGGAGAAAAAGAGTTGGGGCATTTCGACGGCGTTATTGCTATGGGTGGTCAGGAAGCCGGTAAATTTCAAAAGGGCGGCGGATTGAAGGGTGTTATCAATACAGAATATATTTTCGACTTTACAAATAATTCTCGCACAGAATCAAGAGACAGCTATTCCAAGAAAAGTGATGAATGGATTGTAAAAGCCCCTAAATTAGGAGAAGAAGCCATTGTTCTTCAACCAATATTGGGATTCTCAATTCTTGCGCTGGTTTTTGGTGCAAGTATTTCGATGCTGCTCACCTTAATCTTCCCGTCGGCTATTGGATTTATGGCATTTAAAGTGGATAGAGAAATTATTCACACTAAATCTAAAATCCGTCTTCAAACCGGCTTTAACAACGATATCATTGAAGTACTTACAACATCCGAAAAACAACTTGAAGGTATGGACAGAGACCACGTTGCAAAAGTATTCAGGTATGTTTGGGATAGAACTGAACCGGAAGAAGATGTTACCGGTAAGCAGGGGATCAAATTCAGTAATATGTTTGATGACAATACCGATGTTGTAGAATTCCGTAACGAAGCATTATATCTGAGAATTAAAGAGTTCTTCTCTGATTTTGTGATGAAAGAAATTATTGATACCAAAGAAGCACAGTCATATACACGTAACCGATTGAAATTCCTAAGAGGTTTGCGCCTTTATATGTCACATCACTTCACTGAAAAATACTCCAATAATGTAACTGGATTAGCATATTTTGGTGCTGCTATTCTTATTATTATCATCGGTATTCGTGGTTTAAAGTTTATTCCTCCTACCCGTCCGTCACTCATTTTGGGTGCTATCTTTCTCGAAGGCTCGATGCTTGGTCTGCTTGCTTTCACGCTTATTTATACAGAAGAAGAAGAGCGTATGGATAGAATGCTCAAGAAAATGGAAGATGCAAGCCGTAATCAATTAGATACGCTCGAAGATGTATCGAAGGATATGCATAAAATGTCGGTAGCATTGGTAGAAGGCAACTCGGATTTGATTAAAACAAAAGTAAATCAAGCTGTTACCGAATTTTTATCAAACCCGGACAATCTTAAAGGTGAGGTTTCTAACGAACTTGGAAGAATTGTAATGACTGCTTTGAATAAAGGTATGGGTACAGGAACCGGTCATTCAAAATAAGAAGTAGGATAGCTTTGTAAATAAAAAGTGAGGATGCAGATAATTGCATCCTCACTTTTTTGTTTTTAGGCAAACTGGTTTTTGTATTGTGAACTATCAACCAATCGGGTATTGTTTAAGTATTCAAACAATTATTGAAGCTCTTTTTTTTCGTAGAGACGGCTTTGCAAAGCCGTCTCTACGAAAAAAAATAGCAATGCCCTTAATTTACATTTGTAAATTAAGGGCATTGCTATTTCTCTGGCATCTATTCCTTCGCTTCACCGACGAAAGTCTTTTCAAATTCTTCCCATTTTGTACTTACATGAGAATTTTCACCGTAAAACTTCAAGATTTTTTCAAGCATCATCGGTTTTAAGTAACCGGGTACAGGCGAAAGTACCTCAAATTTTTCATTTAGATAAACTGTTGTCGGGTAGGACATTTTTCCGTTGAGCAATGAAACAGCAAATTCATTTGCCTTATATTCCTTAACGTAGCCGAAAGCATTGCCGTCGAAACGGATAGTATCGCGCGTTTCTGCATTGAATTTTACAGCATAGAACTTCTCGTTCACATACTTTACGATTACAGGGTTGCTAAAAGTAGTGGCATCCATTCTTTTACACCAGCCACACCAGTCGGTGTAAACATCAACGATAATTTTGCGGGGTTCTTTTTGGCAGAGTTTCACTGCTTCTTCGAAAGTTACCCAATGGATTTTTTCAGGTTCTGCTGCTAGTAAGGTAGATACGCTTGTAAGTAATACAAGCGCGCTTGTGATAATGGTATGTTTCATGGTATAGTTAATAAATTAAAAGGTAAATGAGATGTTCACATTTATTTCTTATATTCTGAATTACGAACGGAAAGAGCTAATACTTCCCGCTCGTAATCAAAAAGAAAATAGTAGTTAGTAAAACAATTAAAAAGCTAAAAAACTTACTCGTCTTTTTTCTTCCATCCGAAAAACAGCGCGGCTGCTCCTGCAAGAATTGTGACAATATTTGCACCCAAACTCATTTTCTTGCCAAGTTCAAATTTTTCGGAGACAAACTTAAACTCAACAGTATGCTTTCCGGGAGGAACCATTACAGAACGGAAGGCATAGTTTGTTTTGAATACTTGCGTCTCCGTGCCGTCAATATACGCCTTCCAGCAAACAGGGTAATGCACTTCACTGACGAAAAGAAGATTATTACCTGTGGCATTTGCTTCGATTTTAATGTATTCGTTTTTATGTTCTACTACATTTACTGTAGCTTGTTCGGTAGTTGCTTCAATTGATTTTGGTAGATTTTCTTCAACGAATGCAACTTGCTTTGGGTTGAAATCATTATTCTTAATGTGATTAAGAATCTCAATTCCTGAAGCGGTTTTTACGGTATCAACGAAAAATGCCCGTGGCAAAACACTCGGATTTTGATAGACAAGGGTTGGCATTGACTGACCACTCATCGCCATTTGTCCTTCAAATGCTGGTTGAACCCCTTGAAATAATGGTTGCGCTGCAGCCATGTACTTCACATTCAGTATATTAAGCAGAGTTGGGTTAGTAATCGCACCGCCGCCCTGTCCGCCAGCTACATCTAATAAATCCTGATAGACGCGCATCTTTGCTGAGTGATAGCCGTGAATATTCTCCATGAGAAAATATGCGGGAACATTTGTCTTTCCTGTAGTCAGATATATGAAATCAGCTACACGGTAGAGGGACTGATCCTTTTTGATGAAATTAACAAAATCCGGCTGACGGAATTCAGCTTGGGTTATATTTCCTTTATTAACCTCCATCGGACGGAAATCAACTCTCCACAAATCAATAACAAGTAATACGGTAAATACAATGTAAAAAACACCTTGGTTCAATTTTTTAGCAACAAACAAGTATGCTGTGATAGCTGTTGTGAGTCCCAAAAATGCAGTCATGAGCCAATCAGACGTCATTTGAGAAAAGAGCCACGGTGCTATTTGGTCAAGTCCTTTTTTGGAATCAATCACCGATTGTACATATCCTTCTTCGCCCATTCCCGAATAGAGCAACCCTATAAGCAGGAACGCAACAAATCCGCCGATTCCTCCAAATAGTATTTTCTTACGCTGAGGGGTAAGATGCCCCCGCCAACTTATTAATGCAGTAATTCCGTATCCTGCCAGTATAGGTACAGCGAATTGCATCATCACAAGTGCCATCTGAGGAGCTCGGAAATTATTAAACCCGGGGAGATGATAGAAGAGAACATCATACAGAATCGGCATATTTTTACCGAAGGAAATCAAGAGGGAGAAGACAGAAATTGCAAGTAAAAACTGAATAAATACATCCTTTCTATATGCAAAAAAACCGAGGATTGCCAGTGCCAATACCCCTATTCCCATGTAATTAGCAGCATCGGTAAATGCCATCTGCCCCCAATAGGTTTGCACGACCTGTCCTTTGGAACGTCCCGCCGGTTTGTATTCCATTTTGCCGAACCCGTAGAAGTTAGGTACGAGGAATGTAATTGTTTCTTCTGGACTGAACGACCAGTTGGTACAGTAATCATAATCAAAACCACCGGATGCGTCTTGTTTCTTGCCGTCTCTCTGGTCAATCGGTGCTGTGCCGCGAGTTGAGTAGGGTTTATACTCCATAACGCTTAAATAACGGTCAGCTGACATCGAGAAAGCAAGACCGCCTGCAAGAGCGAGCATAATTGCTGCACGAAACACTCCACCCGGATTGTTTTTGGTAAGTAACCTGCTGATTATCTCAAATAATAAATATAAACCGAATATGCAGATACCGTAAAAAGCCATCTGAACGTGTGTGGATTCTACCAGAACGTGAACCGCCAATATCAAAACAACAGTATATAACAGTGAAAACTTCTCGCGTAATTTCTCTAGACTCAATAAAATAAATGGGAATGTACACAGTGCAACAGGTTTGGTATTGTGTCCTATGATTATCCACACGATAACCCATGTAGAAAAGGTAGCTGCAAAGCCAGTGAAGAATGACGTAAACCGTTCATGCTTCTTAGAGCGCATGAGCAGATACATCCCAGCCCCGTAGAGAATATAGAAAAAAGCAACCCTTGCACCGTCATTATGGAATATCGCACTCATAAGTTCACCGACACCGAATATTGCCTTCGAGACGAAATCCCACCAACGGTCGCCTGTAGTAAGAAGTGCAGCATAGCTGGGCAACCCGCTAAAAATATATGGATTCCACAAAGCAAATTCACCACTCTTCTTAGCTGCATCTAAATAAGGCACAAAACTATTGGAAGCGATGTTATCGGTTGCACCGAAACTGCCGCCGGTGAATAATGCAGGGGCTAAGAATATCAGAACAGCAATTGCAATTGCACCAATATACGCGAGGTCTTGAAATCTTTCGGGAATTAGCGGGCTTGATGCCGACTGTTGTGCAGATTTATTCGCCATCGTGTGTTTCCTTATCTTGGAGAGTAAAGTAAAATAGATTTTATATTGCAAAAATAAGAAAGGTGTGAGGATTACGGTAAATGAATATTATCCTGAGTAAAGTATTTGGGCTTTAGGTGCTATATGATTGATGTTTTTGTGAACATTATCAGAAGCAAATGATGTTATCTTATCAAAATGTATGGTTTCTAAACAAGTAACTTCCAAGCAGGAAAAATAAGTTTTTAAGTTAAAAATAGAGTAATAAATGAGTAACGGTCGAATAGAATTTTGCAGTAACTTTGTTTAGTATGGCTTTATACGAACAATTGTGTCTTATGATAGGTTCAATGACTTGAAAGTATAAAATAAATATAAAAAATAGTTTTTAAGCCAAAAACTGACCAAATAGTATGTTTTTCACTTCAATACTAGAATTTTAATTTTAAGATTATCTTGTAATAATTAGATGTAATTACTCGGAATTTTTGGTGCTAAAATCAAGTGATTTATGCTTATTTATGAGGATTTGAAGACCTGACTTTTTAAGAACATTCTCCATTTTTTGATCTATTCGTTATCATACATTTGTATAAAACAGATGTTGTTTTTCATTAGCCACAGCATACTTTAAACATTACACCAAACTATTGAGGAAGAACTACACAGATTTGGCGGCGAGAGGTGGAGCCATGAGGCATGGAATGATCCCACGAACCAAGCCGGATGATAAACTAATCGTCGCCGAACTGTTTTTTAAATAGAAGTCTGTTTAATTAGAAGTAAAAAGATTGTTATTACTTCAAAGGTCGGTTCTATCAAAACTCCCTCAGCGTCCTATACAACAGCTCCAGAGGCAACCCGACAATATTGTAATAGCACCCCACAATATGCGAAACAAAAACTGCCCCGTAATCATCCTGAATACCGTACGCGCCGGCTTTGTCCATCGGTGAGCCGCCTGTTATATAGTCGGCAATTTCTTCATCGCCAAGTTCACGAAACGTTACTTCTGTTCTTGCAACAGCAGTGCTTACTCGCAGTGAAGATGAATCAACGAGGGCTATTCCTGTATAGACTGTATGAGTATTTCCGCTTAAACGCCTGAGCATTCGTGTTGCGTCGTTACGGTCAATTGGTTTGCCTAGAATTTCACCGTCCAATACAACGACAGTATCTGCACCAAGAACAATTGACACTTCTTGCATCCTTGAAGCAACTTCTAGAGCTTTTGCTCCTGCAAGCTGCATCACATACTCCGATGGTTCTACCCCTGCTGTTGAAAAAGCAGATTCATCCACTAGCGATGGCTGAACGGAAAATTGCAAGCCTATTTGATGTAATAAATGTGAGCGGCGAGGTGAAGCAGAAGCAAGAACGAGCGGTAGTGACAAAGTGAGCATAATTACAATAGAAAAACAGCAAGTTAGTATGATTGTTTCAAGATTTACGGTAAGTTTTCAAACCCTACCGTTTTGCAGTTGCTAACAAATATAATTCATTATCAGAAATAGTAGCACTCTATTAGGTATGTATCATGCAAAATTAAACGATATTTTGTATTGTGCGGCTGTATCAATAGAGATAGGTCGGTACTGATTGGCTGCTATATTAAAGCCGATAATTACTCGATGTTGTAGATGGGCTGAACATCAGTGAAGAATCTAATTACCAAGTAAGTATATTTGGGATTTGGTAGTGGAAGAAATCTTCCGGTTTGTGGGATACAAAATGCTCAGAGGGTTGTGATAAAAATCCAAAGCCATTAGTTCTCTTGCTTGAATAATTGGTTGTACATAAGTTTTATACTTCATGTTGGCAGGTATCTTGTCAAGTGGGATACATGGTAATTCCATGAAATTAAGCATCCTGGACTTGCGAAATATGGTAAGCTGTAAAAATAAATATATATCTTGATTTTGACATGAAAAGAGCACTTCGCCCTTTCGATTCAAAGCTACAACTGCCGGTAAATCATTAAAATTTAGTTTAGTTGCAATCTCAGCATTTCTGTCCCAAATTACAGTATCAACTCCCGGTAGACTGTCTCTATAGCTTAGGAATTTTTCAAATGAATCGGTCTCAATTACTATCCAACTTTTAGCATTATTTGTTTTGGTAATCTTTGCCATTTTCTTTAATAGTATGCTAATGGGTAATTCCCTGCAATTGATGGTATAGTGGTCAATATCAATAAAAACCATTAAATCAAAAAAAGTAGACGAATCATTTACTTCAGCCGCACTACAGGTAGCTTGCTCCTGTTGAATAACAACAATTACTAATATCAACGAAAGTATCAATCTCATATCATGCCTCCGGACGAGATTATCAAATGATGTTTCCTCTGGTTGCAAGACATATTCGATTCGAGTATCCTTACTATGATTAAAAACTACTTTGTGTTATCAAAAAATATGTGGCTATCTGTAATTAATGGTATGGAAATAGAGGGGTGACTCTAGTAAATTATAAAGGAAAAGTTTTTGAAGCTGAAGTCGAGTAAGATTCAGTAATGCTTCTGCAGAAGCCGGACTAATGCACAAGTAAAGCAGCATACTGTTTTATACAATCAAAATTGCTTGCAACGATGTTGCAATTGCATTACAGTATGTGATTGAATCAAATTAATTCGCTAAATTTGAAAGTAATTAATATAAACATCAAGCAGCCGATAAAATTTTTCTTGCTTAAGCGAGTCTCTCGGTGTACTTTTGCACTTACGTAATCAGCATCTAATCCCTTCTTATCTTTGCACTATCAGAGTGAGCCGCCATTTGTCTTAATGTTACCGTTTGGAATTTACACGAAAATCATCTCACAATCCTTTGTAGGACTAATGGCTTCTACCATTTTGCTGTTCCGACGAGGTGGGCTTACGTCTGTCCCGTACGCCATCTTTCTTACCATACTTCTCTGTTGCTTCACACCTGAAAGTAGCAGTGCTTCTACTATAGAATGTAGTGATTTGGCACTACTTTCGTTACGGATTCCCTTTTTTGTACCTGATTTGGTAGTGGTAGCTCCCGCTGACACAGCAGATACTCTCCGTAAACATCCAATATTCACTGCTCAGTCACTTTTTCGAGGGTCAATACTTCCTACGCAATATGGAATGAAAAGACCTGCCTTACCAGCCGGTTATAAAATTACTTCACAGATTGACTCATCCGGTACTACATTCTCCCAAAAGGAGTCGTGGAACGGTATCGAAACGGCTGCCCCAAGTTTCTTAACACTTGATAAATATCTTGAATATCGTCGTGACAAGGAACGAAGACGTATATGGGATTCCCTTACATCCGCCTACGACCTTAAAAAAGCACTTTCAGGACGTGATTTGGCAAGTATTCTTAGCCAGACCACGGGTATTTCTCTGCCCTTCCCGCCAAATCCCATTTTTGGTATTTTTGGGAAGCCCGAAATAAGTATTAATGTTACAGGAGATGTGAATGTCCGTGCCGGCTGGCGGTGGGATTCTCAAAATCAAGGTTCAACTTCTGCTTTTGGTCAGACCCAGTCTGGCCCTCTGTTCTCGCAAGATATCAACCTGAATGTGAGCGGAAAAATTGGTGATAAGCTCAAGCTGGGAGTGGACTGGAATACAAAACAAACATTTGAACTTAATAATAAATTTAATATCGGGTTCACGGGTAATGACGACGATATTATAAAGCGCGTTGAGCTTGGAAACATTCAATTCCCTGTTCCAAGTACTCTTATCGGCGGCGGGCAGGCACTCTTTGGTGTTCGTGCGGATTTCCAGTTCGGACCGCTGTTTCTGAAAACGGTCGCTTCCCAACGTCGAGGTGAACGTAAGTTTGCTCAAGTTCGCGGAGGCGGGGCACTCAAGCAGCAATTTCAAATCCGTGCCTATGACTATGCACGGAACAACTTTTTCCTTGATACGGTCTATAAGCGAATTTATACCGAATATTACAAAAATTCTACGCCGGTTATTCCGGCTGACGCTGTTCGATACCAAGTAAAAGAAATTGAAGTGTGGGAATCTGCCAGTGACGTGAAAGAAGCAGCCACTGCCAGTGAAGCAATTGCGTATGCCGATTTGGAACCGATTCAAAAGGGACAGCGTTATCCTGATTCAAAAAAATACGGTACTATTGAAGCAGGAAAAGTAGAGCGTGGAAAATTTATTCAATTAGATAAAAGCCGTTATGACTACGACAGAGTATTAGGACGACTCACTATCTTCAATCTCCGCAGTGAACGTACGTATGGTGTTTCGTATCGGATAGAAAACCTTAACAGTTTTTCACCGGACGACGATTTTATTTACGGTGTTCCGGCGGCAAGTCGTGAACATAATACAAAAGATACACTTATTCTGAAGCTCATAAGCCGTCCGAACTTGCAACCTGCTTTTAAAACGCTTTGGTCGCGTCAGATGAAAAATATCTACTCTATAGGTCAGAGTAATGTGAATACAGCCGACGCTCAGATAAATGTGTGGTATATGCGTCCGAACAATGATTCATCAGACGTCTTGCCCGGCTCGACTGAAAAGGTAGTGACAGTTTTGCGAGTTGATCAGGTAAATAATTCTACAGGCGAACAAAGACCCGACGGTTTGTTTGACATCGCGCCAACACAACTCAACCAACAGCAAAATCAGCAACAGCAATTTGGCGGCGGGACAAACCAACAACCTCCGCAAGCTGCCCAATCCTCTGCATTCTTCAATGCAGTTCGAGGAGAAATTATTTTTCCGAGTGTTGAGCCGTTCCGTAAGGGACTGCGCGATTACTTTGCACTGAAGGGAAACCCTCAGGTTGCCGAGCAATATGTATTTGATGCGGTGTATGATACTACGGTCGAGGTCGCGCGTTTGCAAACAAGCCGGGACAGGTTCATTATTTCGGGTGCGGCTACAGGGACTGCATCCGGTGGCGGTAATCGTATTTCGCTGGGAGCGTTTAATCTTGCTCCCGGCAGTGTGCGAGTTACGTTGGATGGTGTTGCTCTGCGTGAGAACACTGATTATTATGTGGAATATTATACTGGGCAAGTAACACTCACCAATCCAAGAGCAACCCTCCCTAATGCGAATTTGGGAATTGAATATGAGCAGCAGGATTTATTTAATCTCGCTACCCGAACAATGGTAGGGCTCAGGGCAGATATGGACATACTTAAGCGGCGGAATGTACAGAGCAGTTTGGGGATGACATTTATGCTCTATAACCAATCACTGGTACTCGACCGTGTGCGATTGGGAGATGAACCTGTTTCCAATTCGATGATTGGTTTCGACGGTTCGCTGAATTTGGATGCTCCGTGGCTAACCAAGGCATTGGACGCCTTGCCATTTTTGGATACGAAAGATAAATCATATCTGAAATTGAAAGGTGAGATTGCCGCTATGATTCCGACTCCGAATAAACGTACCTCCGATGTAGCGTCGGATAACGGTTCGGCGGTAGCGTATTTGGAAGATTTCGAGGGTGCACAGCGGTATATTTCGCTCGGATTATCACCGTCACAGTGGTCTCATGCTTCGCAGCCCATAGATTCCTCGCTGTTTGTAAGTGATTCAGCATTTGCGAAGTCTTATTTTCGTGGCAAATCATATTGGTATCAATATTTCTTAGGTCGTACAGCACAAGAATGTGTTTATCCTAATCGCCCTGTTGTATCCGGACGTTCACGTATTAATGATTTGAAAATTAGATTTAACCCTTATGAACGCGGTATTTATAATATGAATCCTGAGTTCGTGGATAAATATAATCCGACTTATCAAACCGATTCTGTAAAATATACCGATTATATAACGGCAAATAAGGATAAAGTGTGGGGTGGTATGATGCGCCTTTTCTCGAACTTCAACACAAATTTCGATAATGAAAATATTGATTACATCGAAATTATGATGAATGTTGCCGACTGGGAAGCAAGTACGAAAATGTATATTGATATTGGGCAAATCAGCGAGGATGTTGTTGCCAATCAAACGCTAAATACCGAAGACGGGTTTACGACAGCAAGTCCGATTCCGAATAATATAATTGACCCTGACGAAGACGTGGGTATTGATACATTAAGTAATGCTAAGGAAAAACTCAATTATCCATACCCGTTAAATCTGGAAGATGATCCTGCGCATGATGATTATGATTTTGACTTTAAAAAAGACGTGAACGGACAGGTCGAATCAGATTTTTACAAGTATAACAACTACGAAGGTAATGCAAGTAAAGCAGAGCTTGGGCAATTTCCCGACAAGGAAATACTGAATGCAAATAACGGTCAGACTATTGCATTAGATAATAGTTATTTCAGCTATGAAGTTAATTTGGATATTAATCCGGCTACTAATCCCCAAATTGTCGGGGTGGGTGCTTGTCCTAATTGGCGACTTTACCGTATTCCGGTTCGCCGCCCTATTCGCACTGTAGGTACGCCGTCATTCTCAAATATTCAATATGTCAGGATTTGGTACAAAGGCGGAAGACTTGCCGCTGATATAGCCGAGTGGCGATTTACGGGGTCTCAGTGGCAACGTTCAAATACGTTCCAACCCGGCGTTTCGCCACAGGATAGCGCATTGAGCGTTGCATTCGTTAATGTGGAGGAAAATAGTGGTGCACCCGATTATTACACCGTTCCCCCTGGAGTGCAACGTCCCCGTCAATTGAATAATCCCGACCCTAGCCAAGACATTCGTCTCAACGAACAGTCAATCGCTATCAGAGTAAAAAATCTTCGGTATAATGATGAACGTATGGCAGTTCGTGTATTGCGCCAGACTGACATATTCAACTATAAGCAACTCAAGTTCTTTATACACGGCGACGGTTCAATGCCCGATAACCTGCCGACCGGTGCTGTTCCTACTGCGTATGCTTTTCTTCGGTTCGGTATTGACTCTGCAAACTATTATGAATACCGTCGCCCCCTCTTGCGGAATTGGCAAGATTTAGGAATTCCTCTTACAGACTTGACAGCTATTAAACAAGCTCGCGATGCTAATCGCCAAAACGAACGTCAGGAATTCCCTGTGAATGGCGACCCGCTTGCCCGCTATGTAATCAAAGGGAATCCTACGCTTACAAAAGTTATGTTTTTGGGGTTTGGTGTGTCTAATCCTGCTGAACGCTTCCCGAATGACTTGACGACAACAATGTGGGTGGACGAACTCCGGCTTATAGACCCCGAAAGCAGCACCGATTGGTCGGCAATCGGCAGCGCAGAGCTCAAACTTGCTGATGTTGGTTCGATTATAGGGACATTCTCACGCTCGAATCCTAATTTCCACCGACTGGAAGAGCGGTTCGGTAACCGTATCGAAGCAACGAATTTTACAATTCAGATGCAGGGAACACTGGAAAAGTTTCTGCCGAAAGATTTCAAAGAAACCAAACTTCCGATAAGTTATACCCATTCCGAGACCTTTGAAAAGCCGGTGTATGAAGCGCAAAGTGATATTAATGTAGCCAGTGCCTCTACAGTTGCTTATAATGCTACAATTCAACGGGGGGGAACTCCCGCTGAAGCGCAGAGTGCTGCCAGTTCTGTTACAGTTCGGTCGCAAACTCTACGAGTGCAAGACCAATGGGCAATGACCGGTGTCAAACTCGGAATACCCGTCAGCCATTGGTCGGTTCGTGAAACTATTAACCGTGTTACGATGGGTTATGATTATGCTCAAACATTTGAGCGATCGCCGGTGGTAGCAGAACGCTTCAAGTGGCAATGGCATTTCAATATAGCGTATGGATTGAATTTACCGCCAATTGCTCTCGAACCGTTAACGTGGAGTGATAAAGTGCCTATAGTTGGCTCGTATAAAGCATGGAAAATCAATTTTCTGCCCGCGAATTTCTCTACAAGTTTGGATATGAGACGCGGACGGACAACTGAACAATCTCGGTTCCTAGAAGTACCAAGTCCGGTGATTCGTGAATTTTCGGCTCAACGTTCAGCACAATTCTCGTGGAAACTTACAGAAAATGGATTTCTAAGCCCCATCATTGATTACAATTTTTCTACAGGAAGTACACTTGCCCCGATAGAGTTAGACCAATTCGGCAGACAGCGGACAGGCAATGAAATTTCTAAACTTGTATTTTTGAACGGGAAAGTATTAAACCTGGGCGATGACGGTATTCATAATCAAAATGTAACTATCAATTTCAGACCCCGTTTTCCTGATCTCTTTGGTCTGAATACATATTTGGAAAATACTGGAAATTATACTTCCAAATACGAGTGGCGAGATCCCCTCCAGCCGGATACTGCCCTTCGCGATGCTGTAAAATATGGAACGGTTACGAGTAATATATCCCTTAGTTCGCGTCTTCAATTGCGTTTGATGAGTGACAAATGGTTTGGTATTACGGTAGGGAAACCTGATACGAATACTTCATTTTTGGGCTCAATCGGTAAGGTGTTCAAGACGATATTCTTGGATTATGATGAAATTAAAATGACATTCAAGCAAGATAATATTTCACGGAATCCCGGAATATTTGGCGGGAACGGGCTTACCAATCAATGGCGTGGAATATTTGGCTTGGGGCAGGATAATAGTTGGGGACCTTCGGCAGCATACCAACTTGGTTTGGTAACAAGCCCTCATGCCGGATTCAAAATTCGGGGCAGTTCATCGTTCCCGTTTTTCGGGTTTGATACCGAAGAAGGGTTACGCCCTCCGAATGCAGTGTTACCGGAAAACTTCAATCAAAACAATACGTTGGAGTTTCGCACAAGTCGTCAATTATGGGAAGGCGCAAATCTTGACCTTACATGGAAATCACAATTCAGCTATAATAAAAATCAAACGGTTATTACCGATGCAGCGGGCAATCAAAGCTATACAAACCTAACGGTTGCCGAAACATATAGCCGCTCATATTTGAGTTTGCCTAAATTCCTGTTTTTTGCACCGCTCAATAATACGGTTGAACACGTAATTGACCTTTATAATGAAAAACGTCCTGCAATAGAAGCCGCTACCGGAAATGATACCGTAAAGCGAAATCAGTTGCTTTCCAATGCTCTGTCAGAATCCTTTCACGACGGATTAGAATCCTTTACTTTTCTGCCCCAAGCTGTTCGAAAAATAATGCCGAGCGTGAACTGGTCTTTCCGTTGGGATGGAATTGAAAAATGGAGTTTGCTCGGCGGTATCGCACGAAGAATTGCGTTAGAGCACACCTACACCTCAACCTATCAGGAGAATGCACGTGTTACCGATAACGGTAGGTATGTGGACGGACAGCAAGTTCAGCTTGGATTCCAGCCGCTTATCGGGCTGACGATGAGTTTCGATGAAACCAAATTAAAAGGTACGCTTACAGGAACAGTGCGATATAATACGAAAACATCCTATACACTCACGTCGGCTACTTCCAATATTTCGAGAGAATCTTCGAGTGAACTTTCAATTCAGGGTACGTATTCCAGACGCGGTTTCACATTTGCACTTTTGGGAATTGACCTCGAAAATGATTTGGAATTCGGCTTCCTTGGTTCGTTCAAACGCAGCCAACGTGCAAATTTCGACCTTCTCAATCTGGCAGGTCCCAACGGGCAAACAATTGATGGGACAACACAAATTACGATAGAGCCGAGCGCAAGGTATTCTATGAGTAATCGTGTTACTGCGCGCTTGTTCTTCCGTTACGAAGGAACTGTTAATGAGGGCGCAGCTACCCCCGGATTCAGCACTACACAAATCGGTTTGGACATTCGTATTTCTATTTCCGGCGGTCGGTAATGCTAGCAGAAACAAACTGCCAAGCCGTTTTTCTTTCGTAGTTTACAAGCTATGTTTTGTATTTTTGCATATGCGAATTGCAATAATAACCCGATAAAAACGATTTAATTGCCAAATCAAACGGTGATTATATCTATGTACGGCAGGGATGCAAACTGATTCCTCAAAAACCTGAATGCTATGCTTACTCAATCCTTTACGTTAGAATTACCTGTCCTCAATATCGAACAAGACATTCCCTCCAGCCGCCGTCCTGAATGGTTGAAAGTTCGCGCCCCGGGTGGTGAAAACTATGCCGGAATCAAGCAAATGATGCGGTCGAAATCGCTGCACACTGTTTGTGAAGAAGCGCGCTGTCCTAATATTACCGAATGTTGGAATGCGGGGACTGCTACGTTTATGATATTGGGGGATACTTGTACCCGTTCGTGTGGTTTTTGTGCTGTGAAAACGGGTCGTCCGTTGGAGATTGATGTTGATGAACCGCGCAAAGTAGCCGAATCAATTCGTGAAATGCGGCTCAAGCACGCTGTGATTACCTCAGTCAATAGAGATGAACGTCCTGATGGCGGGTCGGTAATTTGGGCGGAAACAATTACTGAAGTGCGACGGCTGAATCCCGAAACGACTATCGAAGTGTTGATTCCCGATTTCAAGGGGAAAATGGAGCCGCTGCAACGGATAATAGATGTGAAGCCGGATGTCCTGAACCACAATACCGAAACTGTACCGCGTTTGTATCGCAGAGTGCGTCCGCAAGGGAAATATGTATGGTCGCTTGCGCTTCTCAAGGAAGCAAAAGCACAGAATATGCGTACAAAAACAGGAGTGATGCTCGGCTTGGGCGAAACCCGTGAAGAAGTATTGGAAGTAATGAAGGATTTGAGCGGTGTAGGGGTGAATGTACTCACGCTCGGACAGTATCTTCAGCCCACAAAAAATCACCTGCCGGTGGATAGATTTGTTCACCCTACAGAATTTGACGAGTATCGCAGAATCGGACTCGAAATGGGATTTGATATTATTGAGTCCGGTCCGCTTGTCCGCAGCTCGTATCATGCTGAGCGGCATGTGTAGTTAGCTTCTAAATAGTTGTATAATAAACAAAAGCAGTCGAATTCGACTGCTTTTGTGCTTTTGGTTTAACAGAGACCTTCAAGGTTTTGAAAACCTTGAAGGTCTAATTTCGAATACGTATTAAGAATTACAAAATCATTTTATAAGCTCATAGAAAAGAACTTCACGCATTCCAATACTGCCTGTCCAATGAGCGATACTGAATCGCCTCGCTGATATGCTGCGGAGCTATATTCGGGCTTTGCTCAAGATCGGCAATAGTTCGTGCCACCTTCAAGATTCTGTCGAATGCGCGGGCGGAAAGCCCAAGTTTAGTCATTGCAATTTTGACAAGCCCTTCACCTGCTTCATCAAGTTTGCAGAATGTTCTGATGTCCTTGGAGGACATATCCGCGTTTTTATAGATGGCTGCTGCACCTGTCCTGCCGGAAAAACGTTCTGCTTGAATTTCCCTTGCTTTCACAACACGTTCACGAACTGTCAATGAGCTTTCACCAATTCGGGTAGATGACAAATCTTGATATTTTACCGTAGGGACTTCGCAGTGAATATCAATTCTGTCCAGTAGCGGACCTGATATTTTCGCCATGTATTTTTGAATGGACGGCGGAGTGCACGTGCATTGCTGATTAGGATTGCCGAAATGCCCGCACGGGCATGGATTCATTGAGCATATCAGCATGAAGTTGGCAGGAAATTCCACAGTCATTTTTGTTCGGGAAATTGTGATGCGCTTATCTTCGAGCGGCTGACGCAAAACTTCGAGTACATTTCTGGCAAATTCCGGCAGCTCATCCAGAAACAGAACGCCATGATGCGAAAGTGAAATTTCTCCGGCGCGTACTACACCGATTCCTCCACCTACAAGAGCTGCATCGGATATGGTATGATGCGGTGCACGGAAAGGACGTGCAGTTACAAGTGCAATTCCCGACGGAAGCAAGCCCGCAACGGAATGAATCTTGGTAGTTTCAAGTGCCTCGCCAAGGGTAAGTGGTGGCAAGATAGACGGAAGCCGTTTGGCAAGCATCGTCTTACCGCTACCCGGCGGACCGATCATAATGATATTATGTCCTCCTGCGGCTGCAACTTCCATTGCCCGTTTAACATTTTCCTGTCCCTTTACGTCCGAGAGGTCGGTTGCATGATGGCTTTCAATAGCAAAAAGTGCTTTAATATCAACTATATGTGGCGGTATCGAAGTAGCACCTGTGAGTAATTCGACAGTTTGAGCGAGAGACTCAACCGGAATTGCAGAAATCCCTGCAACCAATCCGGCTTCACCTACATTCGCTTTCGGCAGGATAATACGTTCAAACCCTTTTTTCTGTGCTGCAAGTGCAATCGGCAATGCCCCGTGAATCGGACGGAGCGATCCGTCGAGAGCAAGTTCGCCGAGAATAACTGTCTTTTCAAGATTGGATGCCTCGATAATTCCCATTGCAGAAAGAATCCCGATAGCAATTGGCAAATCGAATGCACTTCCTTCCTTCCGAATATCTGCCGGTGCAAGATTTACTGTGATTTTTTTATTCGGAAAGACATACCCTGAATTCTTTATGGCAGCAGAAACACGTTCTCGGGATTCACGGACTGCCGAATCGGGTAATCCGACCATTAAGAACACAGGAAGAGCATTTTCAAGGTGTGTTTCAATTTCAACTTCAAAGGCATTGATTCCAAAAACAGAAAAGGAGGTTAGGCGAGAATACATAAATGAAGATTCGTAGTGCTTGAAAACGGTTAGAACCGATAACAATATCAGTATAAACAGCAAATTTAACAAAAAATAAGGCAGTTTTTAGCGTGATTATTGGAAATTCCTTGCTCACGTTTTCACTATTGGCGAAATTTGCTGTAATTATGCTGTTATTCATTGTGAAAAAATAGAATTATGTGCCAGACTTTTACTCCGGTTTTCTTAAGAATTATTCTTCTGCTTGTTCCCTTTGTTACTGCCTCAACGATTGCTCAAACCCCAACCCAAACAAAAATGATTGACGGGTTGCGGAGCAAGGATATGCGCTACATAGCGATTACCAATCTTACTATCGTTCCCGCTCCCGGTAAAATTATTCAAAACGGCACTGTGATTATTCGTAACGACAGAATTGAAGCTGTTGGAGCTGGAGTCACTATTCCTAATGGTGCCACTGTCCGTGACGGTAAAGGGTTATGGCTGTACGCGGGATTTATTGAACCCTATACAGATGCAGGAATGGGCGTCGCAAAAAAAGGCGGAGCAGCATTTCCTGCCCAAAGTGATGAAGATGAATTCGATAAACCCCTTCCGCCTTCACGCGGTGCGCGTTATTGGAATGAAGCAATCAAACCCGAAATGAGAGCCGCTGAATCGGTAAATTTCGATGAAAAAACGGCAGAAGATTTCCGCAAACTCGGTTTTACTGCCGCGCAGTCAAATTCAAGTGACGGAATCATGCGCGGGATGTCTGCTCTTGTACTGATGAAGGCAGGAGTTGCGAACGATATTATTATTCGTTCTGACGTAGCCGAATGGATGTCATTCCGTAAAGGAAGTTCCCGCAATGCGTATCCAAGTGCAATGATGGGAAGTATTGCCTTAATCCGCCAAGCATTTATAGATGCTGACTGGTATGGTAAAGCTCAGAAAGCATACTTGTCAAATCCAAAGCAAAAAATGCCAGAAATGAATCTTTCGCTTGAAGGGCTGTCAGCCATCGTAGAAGGGAAAATACCGTTTATCTTTGAAACAAACAACGAGCATACCTTAGAGCGTGCAGCCAAAATTGCTAAAGAATTTAATCTAAACTTTACATATGTAGGAAGCGGTCGCGAATACAGACGTCTGTCAAATATCGCCGCTTTAAAACCTACTATCATTCTACCTTTGAATTTTCCTGCCGTACCTGATGTTTCAATGCCCGATAAAGCAAGTGATGTATCACTTAGCGAGTTAAAACAGTGGGATGCCGCTCCGCGTAATCCTGCTGCCGTAGATTCTGTTAATATTCGTTTCTGCTTTACGTCTAATGGATTAAAGGATAAGGGTGATTTCTGGAAAAATATTCGGAAGTCTATTGAATATGGTCTCTCGCCTGAAAAAGCACTTGCCGCCATAACGACTGTTCCGGCTGAAATTTGTGGTGCTTCTCAAACATTGGGGACTGTTGAACAGGGTAAATTTGCAAATCTTGTGCTCGCCGACGGTGATTTATTCGAGGCGGGTACAATTCGATCTGTTTTTGTTGCAGGCGATGAATTTGTTTCTTCACGTCTGGCTGAGATGGATGTTCGCGGTACATGGAAATTCACTGCTGATGCTTTTCCTTCGTTAGTTTTTAAAATTAGCGGGAAAGCCGAAAGTCCAACTGTGGATGCTACAAAAGACTCAACAAAGGTACAAGTGAAATTTTCTAATTCAGCAAAAACGTGCTCGTTTAGCATTGTAACAGATTCGTTGGGGTATGAAGGAGTAGCACGTTTCTCCGGTACGATGGATTCGCTACAAGGACGTGGTAAGGGCTGGTTGCCAAGTGGCAGGGAAATATTATGGTCTATTCGGCGCGACAGTGCTTTTGTCCAGAAAATTGATACTCCTAAGAAAAAATCATTTCGCCCGGCTTTAACAGTTCTTTCACCTGATGAGCCGTTTGGTTTCGAGCAAATACCTCCCCAGCAATCAGTGCTTTTGAAAAACGCTACTGTGTGGACTTGTGCAAAAACAGGGATTATGAAAGAAGCTGATGTGTTTATTTCAGGCGGTAAAATTGCTGCTATCGGTAAGGGTTTAAGTAATAAAGCGGACATAACGATTGATGCGACAGGTAAAGACATCACCCCCGGAATTATTGACGAGCACTCGCATATTGCAATTGACGGCGGTGTAAATGAAGGTACTCATGCTGTTACAGCAGAAGTTAGAATTGGTGATGTGTTAGAGCCGGATGATATTTCAATTTACCGTCAGCTAGCCGGCGGGGTAACCAGTTCGCACCTGCTTCACGGCTCAGCCAATCCAATGGGTGGTCAACTTCAGCTCATCAAATTGCGTTGGGGAGCAGATGTTGACGAATTAAAATTTGAGAATTTCAAGGGAACAATCAAATTTGCACTTGGGGAAAACGTTAAACAATCTAATTGGGGTGATAAGGCAGTAACGCGTTACCCGCAAACACGTATGGGTGTAGAGGAAATCATGCGCGACGGCTTCCAAGCGGCACTTGAATACGAAAAAGAGATGAAAGAAGGCGTAAAAGGAAGTACAATCCCTCGTCGTCGAGATATTCAACTCGAAACATTACTTGAGATTATACGCGGTAAACGATTCGTTCATTGCCACTCATACGTTCAGAGTGAAATTTTGATGCTCATTCGTCTTGCCGAAGAATTTGGATTCAAGGTAAATACTTTTACCCATATTTTGGAAGGGTATAAAGTAGCGAAAGAAATGGCGCAGCACGGCTCCGGCGGATCGTCATTTGCGGATTGGTGGGGTTATAAATTTGAGGTATATGATGCTATTCCCCAAAATCCGGCAATTATGCACGAACAGGGAATCGTAGTAGCAATCAATTCAGATGACGGTGAAATGGCTCGACGGCTCAATCAAGAAGCAGGGAAATCTGTAAAATATGGCGGTGTTTCCGAAGAAGAAGCTCTTAAATTTGTTACGTTGAATCCTGCTAAGTTATTAATGGTTGATGACCGTGTCGGTTCACTTGAAGTGGGCAAAGATGCTGATATTGTTTTGTGGAGTGGCAATCCTCTGTCGAATTTCTCACGGGTAGAGCAGACATACGTAGACGGACGCAAATATTTCGACCGTACTACCGACGAGCAAATGCGTAAACGCGACGAGAACTTCCGTGCAATTCTCGAACAAAGAGCAATTGAAGCAGCTGCAAACGGCGACCCTGTGAAAGTTAAAGCACCGAAAGCACCCAAAAAAGGATATGACTGCGAAGATATTGAGGACGAAATGAAGGGGACTTACTCGGAAGAGTAAGCAGCAAAGTAAAAAACCCTCTGTCCTATCGGTTGTTTATCGTTGTGCATTGTGTAGTTACATATAGACCTTGAAGGTTTTCGAAAACCTTCAAGGTCTGTCGGATGTAAGAAAAAAATATCTTATAACTATTCAACACGCAGCAATATAAGTATCGAAATAAGATATATTCCACAACAAAAATAGTGGTCGTATTAAACGGATAGACAACAATTAATCAAACAAACACATAATGTCAATCAAAAGAATTTTCGGCAGCATATTTTCAATTATCCTTTCAGTATTTATCAGTTCGCCTATGACATCAGAGCCATATAACGGGGAGTCTTTTTATGATTTTACCATGAAAACGATTGACGGAGAAGAAATAAAATTAGACCAATATAAGGGTAAAGTCGTTTTAGTAGTTAATGTAGCTTCGTTTTGTGGATATACCAAACAATATACGGGACTGGAGCAGCTTTTTAATAAATATAAAGATAAGGGGCTTGTCGTAATAGGATTTCCGTCTAATAATTATGGAGAGCAAGAACCGGGTTCGGATGAAGAGATAAAAGAATTCTGTGCTACGAATTATAATGTGACTTTTCAAATGTTCGCTAAGATAACTGTGAAAGACGAAGACAAGCATCCGCTTTATAAATTCCTGACAAGCGGAGGCGGAAACAGTGAGCTTGCAGGGGAAGTTGCTTGGAATTTTGAGAAATTTTTGATAGACAGAAACGGTAAAATAGTTAGCCGCTACAAACGTAATATTGAACCCATGTCTGACGAAATTGTAACGGCTGTAGAACGGGAACTCTGAGAATAATAATAAACATACATATTTAATTTTAATTGTAACAATGAATACCTACCACGCAACAATTACAATAACATTACGCAAGGGAATTTTGGACGTTCAGGGAAAAACAGTGGAGCATGCCCTTCACGCTACCGATTTCCCAATGATTTCACATCTCCGCATCGGTAAATTTGTTGAACTGACTGTTGAAGCTGAAAATGAAACGGCAGCTCATACGATTATCGAAGGTGCGTGCAGCAAACTGATTGCAAACCCTATTATGGAAGACTTCACAATTTCTATCCACAAATCGGAAGCGGAGCTAGTATGAAGTATGGAATAGTACGTTTCCCCGGCTCAAATTGTGACCATGATGCATATACCGCCGCCTCGCAAAACGGCTCGGCAGTATATTTGTGGCATAAAGATACTGCAATTCCCAAGGGAATAGATTGTATCATTCTTCCCGGCGGGTTTTCGTACGGTGATTATCTTCGGTGCGGTGCGATTGCACGTTTTTCTCCGATTATGCGCGAAGTTGTAACCTTTGCGGGCAAAGGAGGTTTAGTTATTGGAATTTGCAACGGTTTTCAGATTTTGACAGAAGCAGGGCTTCTTCCGGGAGTATTGCTTCGCAATAGCGGATTAAACTTTGTATGCCGCGATGTGCTCTTAAGTGTAGCGAATGTTTCTACACCGTTTACATCGGCTTTCTCACAGCAACAAATTCTGCGCATTCCTGTAGCACACGGTGACGGGAATTATTATGCTGATGCTGATACAATCTCCCGTCTCGAAACGAACAATCAGGTAGTATTCAGATACTGTGATTCTGAAGGTCGGCTGACTGAGGCGGCTAATCCTAACGGTTCGATTAATAATATCGCAGGGATTATTAATGAGCGTGGAAATGTACTTGGGATGATGCCTCACCCCGAACGGTATGCAGACTCACTGCTTGGGTGCAGTGACGGTAGGGGAGTTTTTGAGTCACTGGAATTATTCGGTATGTCAAATTCTGCTGTAACGATAGAATCTGCTCTGTAATAAACAGACAGATCTATATCATATTAAATTTATTGGAGAAAAACTATGTTTGGACTTGGAACACCCGAATTACTTATTATTGCCCTAGGCATTTTACTGTTTTTCGGTGCAAAAAAAATACCTGATCTTATGAAAGGTCTTGGTTCTGGTATCAAGGAATTCAAAAAAGCCGCTTCTGTAGAAGAAGAAAAAGAAGACAAAAAGAAAGAGGCGTAAAAATGGACAAAGCATACTTCCGTCGTCAGTTCGACTACGACGCATGGGCAAATGCAATTACCGTATTATCACTGGAGCAGGTAGAAGGTGCAATTGATGAACGTCCCCTCAGAGTGATGGGACATATCTTTGCTGCTCAGAGATTATGGCTTATGCGGCTTATCGGTGAAGAAGTACCTCTCGGAATTGATTTGTTTCCATTACATTCGATTGAAGAATGTGGCGAGCAGTGTGCTGAATTTATTGATTTTTGGAAGGAGTATTTCAAAGATCTCACTCCCAAGGAATTATCTTCAAGTGTACGATATAAGACTACCGGTGGTGAAGAATTCAGCAGTACAGTCCAAGATATTCTTACGCATATTACGCATCATTCGGCGTATCATCGCGGACAAATTGCATCTGCATTGCGCAATGCAGGGCACACTCCTGCAATAACTGATTTTATTGCCTATGCCCGGCGGAAGTGAAGTAGTCTTTTCCGCTTTCTGTGAAAATTTGATTGTAATACCAATCCTCAAAATCGTATGTTTGATGTAGGCGGTGGAGAACTTCTCCTCATATTTTTGGCAGTTCTGCTGCTATTCGGTCCTAAGAAAATCCCTGAGGTAATGCGATCGGTAGGGAAGGGCTTGCGTCAATTCCGCCAGGCACAGGAAGGACTGAAACAGCAAATGCGCGACCTTTCCGCCGATGTAGAAAAAATGACAAATGTAGAAGAACCGACTGTCAGAGTAAAACCCAAAAAAGTAGAAGAAATACAACCCCAAATTATTTCACCCGTTCAAACTTCGTCAGAGATTGAAACGCAGTTTCCTGAACCTGATGAAGTGAATACACCCGAACCTGCAACGGTCATTGTACCGAAGCCGGCTGAATCAACAGTTTCCCGTAATCAGCCGTCAGTCAAACGGGTATTTGACGATACTGTCTATCATGGCGACAGTGCATAAGACGTTATGGATATTGTTGCTTGTAGTAAAAATTAGAATCCTCTGTAAATTTTATCTTTTCCCGTATGATTTCATATTCGATATTCCGCAAAGAAGCCGAAAACGGTACAATAACCGCAACCGATATCACCAATCACGTAATTTCTGAAATCCAATCAAAAAAAAATCTTAATGCATTCCTTACTGTATGTGAAAATCAAGCTCTTACGCAAGCTGCATCTTCCGACGAGTATTTTAAAACCGGTTCACCGCGTTTGCTTGAAGGAATGACTATTGCCCTGAAAGATAATATCTCTACAAAAGGGATACGCACGACCTGTGCATCCAAAATGCTTGAAAATTTTATTCCCGTATATGATGCGACTGTAGTGGAACGAATGAACGCTCACGGCGGTATCATCATCGGGAAAACAAATCTCGATGAGTTCGCAATGGGGTCGTCCAACGAGAATTCAGCTTTCGGTGCAGTTGAACACCCTATGGGTAATGATCTTGTACCGGGTGGCTCGTCAGGAGGTTCGACAGTTGCTGTAGCAGCCGGACTCGCTCATGTTGCTCTTGGTTCTGATACTGGCGGTTCTGTACGGCAGCCCGCTGCACTCTGCGGGGTAGTGGGATTTAAGCCAACCTATGGAAGAATTTCGCGTTACGGGTTAGTTGCATTCGCTTCGTCGTTAGACCAAATTGGAATTTTAGCGGCGGACGTATCAACTACGGCACGCTTCTTTGATGCAATCAGCGGTAACGACCAGCGTGATTCAACGACTTCAGAGCATCCTCCAACCCAATCATTAGAAATGTTACAACGTCCGCTGGATGCTAAATTTACTGTGGCGGTATTGCCCGACAGCGAACTGGCTGGGTGCGACGCAGATGTCCTCAAAGTATATTATTCCCGGCTTGAAATTCTCCGTCAAAACGGGGCGACAATTATTTCGGCAGAGATTCCGGGCAGTAATGCGTGGATACCGACCTATTATATTCTGGCAACTGCCGAGGCATCTTCAAACCTCGCCCGTTTCGATGGTGTGCGCTATGGTTTTAGAGCGACTACCAATGATGATGACGAAGATGCGATGATTGTTCGCAGTCGTACTCAAGGGTTCGGGGCTGAGGTGAAGCGTCGGATTATGCTTGGGACGTATGTACTGTCATCCGGTTATTATGACGCGTATTATCGGAAGGCGCAGAAAGCAAGGCGGCTTGTTCTGAACGGATATAATGATATTTTTGCAAAGGCGGATATACTGTTTATGCCTACGACTCCGACTCCTGCATTCAAACGCGGTGAAAAAACGGCTGACCCTGTAGCAATGTATCTGTCTGATTACTTTACGGTTTCCGCGAACTTGGCGGGTGTACCTGCAATTTCCATTCCTGCGGGGACATCATCGGAAGGACTGCCGATAGGAATGCAACTTCAAGCAAAAAGTTTTGATGATGAACGGTTATTATACTTTGCTCATCATTTTTCTCAATTATTTAATTAAACATATGAATATTGTACCGGAAGACATTATTGAAGGAACATGGGAGAGGTTATCGGAATTATCAATCGAGGAATTGGATGAGTTAGTCCTTCGCCTGTCTGATGAACAACCCGAATTGTTTGAATATCTAACGTCAAATCCTGAAAACTTTACCGAAAACGACAGCAGTTTCACGCTGTTCATGGGGCTGTTGATATGGCTCACGCTGGGACAAAACGGGGAAAAATTACCGGAAGTTTCATGGGATGTAATTGAAGAAAAAGAAGATGCGAACTACAACAGTATGGCAGAAATGGCAGAAATGATGATGAAATCGGAAGAGGAAGCCCTTCTGAAAATATCTGACTTCTATACAAGTCATCATCAAACTGAACTATACGGGTACATTGCAGCCGTCCTTTCGCCGGATGAAGAAGAGGATATGAATGATGAAGAAAGTTTGGCGATTTCGGATGAAAGTCGCGCTCCTATCTTCCTGATGCTCAAGACTACGCTTGATTGTTTGGATATGGAGTAAGTTGTAGTAACAAGATATAATTATTGAAATATTTCGAATAAAAGGAAACCCTGTCCGATTGTAATGCAACCGGGCAGGGTTTCCTTTTTCTGTGATAAATATGTTGTTTCTGTGTTACTCTAGTATCGGGATTGATGCCACAATCAAAATTGTACTTTATTATTTGCCGTAATTGACAACAATTTTCTTCACCTTTTATCTATATTTTATCATGCGCTATTTACTACTCATTACGACAGCGTTTATTCTCTCATTTGAAACAAACGCACAGCAAATCGAATGGAATCTCACATTCCCCTCTCACAAGAGCCCGCCGATGGCGATTAAGGATATTGCTCCACTTGATTCACTGCATGCATATATAGTGGGTGATTTCTCGCGAATCGGCTATACTCCTGACGGCGGGAAGTCTTGGCAATATACTACAGTCAATGCTCCAGAGAGCGATTCAGCAGCCGATTTTACTTCCATCCATTTCACTGATCCTCAGCACGGCTGGGCAGCAAGTGGACGAAGCGGCATAGCCCGGACCAGTGACGGCGGCAAAACATGGCAATGGGGTGGCGGGTCATTCAAAAGCATATCCTCTATTATGACTTGGAAAGATATGACCTTTGTAGATTCACTTAATGGTTGGGCAGTTGGCAGCTGGAAGTCTAAAGATCTATATTCAGGTATGATTACCCGTACAAATGATGGCGGTAAAACATGGATTACATGGGCAATTGATACCAATTTCAGCGAACTCAAAACTTGTGTATTTCTGAATAAAAAAATAGGTATAGCAACCGGAGTATGTAACTGGATTCTCCGTACTTCTGACGGGGGAGTATCGTGGCAAAGGATGTTGCCGATCGGCAAATCGGAAATTGTAAATTATGCCAACATCATGCCCGACGGTTCTTTTGCAGTGCTCAATCATAATGGTATTTTGAGGTCTAAAGACAAGGGATTGACATGGAATCTCGATACTGCCGTTTCACAAAAATATCATCTTATTATTCGTTTTTCCGATTCGCTTCATGGAATTTCAATACCACAGGAGATTTATCTTCGAAGTCCCGAGTATCTTATTACAAAAGATGGTGGGAAAACTTGGGTTTCAAAAGAATTTCCACTTGGAGTTAGTGAATGGCTTCAGGGTATGTATTTACTTTCATCCACAACTGCACTTGATGGCTCTCTGTGGATTTCAGACAGAAGAGGTATGATTCTTCGCTCAACAGATGCAGGCAATACATGGAAAAATTTAGCTGGATATTCGGATGTATTCACTAACATTACATTTAATTCACCCCTTTCAGGATGGATAAGTGTTTCAAACAACTATAATTTGCTGTTGCATACCATTGACGGTGGAAAAACATGGAAACCACACTTTCCTGTTGATACCCTGCGGTACATTTCCAACGGACCGTTTTTCTTGGATGGAAACACAGGATGGTACTTTGAAGAGTTGGGAGGATATGGTCAAGGCAGAATGCTAAAAAAAACTACCGATAACGGGGTTACGTGGACAGAAGTTTTCTATTTACTCAGTAGTACCTCTGATTCCTTTTACCCGGTCAATGACTCGGTTTTTATTATTTCTTTTCCTACTGCATCAACGCCTGAATACGCAATTAGTAGAGACGGTGGAAAAAACTGGACAGACCGAAGGAACTTGCATAAACAGGATAGTGTAGAGTTTTGGGATTTGCTTTCTTTTAGATATAAGAAAATAAACCGCAAAACTGGATTAGGAATTGTACAATATGATAACGGAAGAGTAAGAACTACTACAAACTCCGGTACAACATGGAAAACCACTCCTTTTCCTCCACCCATGGATAAGCAAAAAATAGAAGCATGTATTATTGATTCAAATCATTGGTGGGTAGTAGGGGGGTATAAATATCTTGCTTGTACTACTGATGGAGGAGTGACTTGGAAAGATTATACTTCAAAATTAAATTTGAATGAATATTCTATATGTTGCATAGAATTTTCAGATAAGTACAATGGAGTAATCACAGTTTCGGGAAAAACTGAAGGATCGTTTATTTTTGTAACAACAGATGGTGGAGAGTCTTGGAAAAAAACTTCAATAGAACTATTAGGTGAATATCCTTTCAAAAATATACGGGCCATTACCTCTGCGTCAGATGGTACTTTCTGGGTTTGCGATGACAATGGGATGCTAATCAACTGGAAACCGTCAGTAACGAATGTTGATGAGCAGCCATCTAACCCAACCTCGGACGGCATTTCAATCTACCCAAACCCCACCTCAACAACGGTATCAATTTCAGGTATAGAGGGCAGCACTTCCCTCCGTATTATGAACAGCTTAGGAATGGAAGTAGTAACTCAGAAAGTTGTGAGCGGTAAAACGGAGATTGACGTATCAAACTTGGTTAGCGGGATGTATTTTGCAAGTATCCGCAATGCTACAGGCACAGTAGTGAAGCCGATAGTGGTGAGCCATTGATATCCTAGTAAAATTACGTGGGGAAGACCTTGAAGGTTTTAAAAACCTTCAAGGTCTCTATTATTTTATCCGCCAAGTTTCATCAATCGTTCAGCTGCTGCCTCAAGAGTTGACCACTGCTTGCAAAAGGTAAACCGAACGAACGGTGCCGCGTCGTTGGAATGCAAATAGAGTGTTTTCGGCGGGATGGCAGCCACCCCGATTTCCTTGATTAGCCACTCGCAAAACTCATCAGGATTCTTACCGTAATTCTCGATATTTGCCATAATGAAATATGCACCTTCGGGTTTGGTGGGCTGAAGTCCGACGCGGGTAAGGACATCCATCAAATAATCACGACGTGATTCATAGTCGCGGGAGAGTTCCTTATAATAATCATTACCAAGCCGCAGACCATCGGCAGAGGCATACTGAAACGGAGTTGCAGTAGCAAAAACCGTGAACTGGTGTACCCGCCGAATAGCAGTTTGCAGTTCGGCAGCACCAATCGTCCAACCGACTTTCCAACCCGTAAACGAGAATGTTTTTCCTGCACTCGAAATAGTCAATGTTCTGTTTTCCATACCCTGAATTGTTGCAATCCGGCGATGCTGCGCCTCACTGAAAATAATATGTTCGTAAACTTCATCCGTTATTGCAAGGACATCATATTCCTGACATAATTCAGCAATCATTATCAGTTCTTGGTGAGTAAAAACAGTCCCTGCCGGATTATGTGGTGTGTTGATGATGATTGCTTTTGTCTTAGTAGAAAATGCCGCACTGAGTTCAATCGGATTGAAACGGAAATCAGGGGCATGAAGCGTAACGGCAATCGGAGTTCCGCCTGCCATTTGTATTGCAGGAACATACAAATCATAACACGGCTGAAATACTATCACTTCATCACCGGGATTAATAAATGCTTGCATTGCACAGAAGAGTGCGTCGGTGGCACCCGTTGTAACAGTCACTTCAGTGTCAGGATTAACATCCATATTGTAGAAACGTTTGCTGTGTTCGGCTATCGCTCGGCGCAGTTCCGGCTCACCCTGGCTTTGAGCATATTGATTTTTGCCGGCAGTGATAGCTGCCTGTGCCGAAAGTTTGAGTGAGTCGGGTCCGTCAAAGTCAGGGAAGCCCTGTCCGAGATTGACAGCATTATGTTGACGTGCGAGTGCACTTATTTCACTGAAAATTGAAGTACCGAAACCGCTGATACGGCTTGCCATAAAATTTCTGCTCATAATGTTATTCTGCTAAAATCATGTAATTGTCGTGGTCTTCCCACGAATTGTTTATGCGTAGGTATTTTGGGGAGAATCCAAACTTTGTGAATCCTGCCTTCTCGAGAACACGTTGTGAGCCAATATTGCGAGGCATAATATTGGCTTCCAGCCGATGTAATTGCAGTTCTTTGAAAGCAAATTGAATCAAAGCTTTAATTGCCGAAGTCATAATTCCTTGTCCGGTGAAATTTGCGTCCATACTATAACCAAACCTACCGTTCTGAAATATTCCCCGTTCGATTGCTGTCAGAGAGATTGCACCTACAATCAAGTCCTCTGCTAAAATAACGAATCTATGTTCTTTCCCGACAGCATTCAGCACTTTATATGTATTAAATTTATCATTCTGGAATTCTATTGTGAAGAAATCAGGCGGAGGCACAGGAGACCATTCCTTGTGGTAATCACTGTTACGAACGAAATAATCGGTTAATCGTTGAATATGACTGCTATCAAGGTGGCCGATAACAAAATTAGAAAACAACGGGAGATCTTTCATATTAATTCTTTGTGTTAATAATGATACATTGCGCAAAATTAACGAAACTATCCTTGTTATGCTCTTTTCGAAAGTCAAAACTGTTTTCAATCAATCAAAGAACTGAAAAAAAGTATACTTCAAAAAAATAGTTTGTAGCGTTTTGCACTATGATTGCATCTAATCCTTTGAATAGCAGATAATTTTACTGTGCAGCCATATTTCAACTATCAATGTTTATGATGACCGATGAGTCGCTTTTAGTCGAGAAAGCCAAGCAGGGCAGTCATGCTGCCTTTCATCGGCTGTATGATATGCACATAACTCCGCTGTATCGTTTCATGCGTCAGTTTGAGAGTGACGGCGATCAGGTGGAAGAGTGGGTTCAACGGTCATTCATCAAAGCATATATCAACATAAGTCAATTTGAACAGTCGGCGAAGTTCTCTACATGGCTTTTCCGACTTGCACTCAACGAAATGAAAATGGACAAGCGTTCAATGGCTATAATTCCATTGGAAACCGTATATGACGAGGATTATTCGACAGAAAACACAGAAGGTGAATTTGAATGGAACGACTTGATGAAAGCATGGCTTTCGGAACTGTCCGAAACAAAACGAATGGTGTTCTTGCTATATGAAGTTGAAGGGTATTCCCACGCAGAAATAGCAAGAATGCTAGGGGTAGGAGAAAGTACATCGCGAACGATTTTGACACGAACAAAACAATTCTTACAAAAGCAATGGCAAAAATCGCGAGAAATGTAATCGAATAATCACTAAATAATTATTCAAAAGAGTAGAACCATGAAACCAGATGAATTTTATAGAAACTCAGACCTTCCGACGCCCAAAGCACAGGAGCGGATGTGGAGTGTTATCGAACAGGAAATTACAGGAAAGAAGTACGGGAAAACTGTGTTCTTTTTCCATAAGCAAAGTTTTACCTACGGAGTTGCAGCTTCGATAGTGATAATGCTTGCTTCATTTGGAGTATATTCAGGTATAGAACGGGCTCTTGCCAATTCTCGTCCCGATGATGTTAAATTTGATGTTGCGTACCGTTCGGCAATCAAGGAACTCGAGAAAGTGGTTCCGGCAGTCGAAAAAACTGTGGTCAATTCACCCAAAGCAGACATACTACAAACACGTAAGGAACAAATTTCATTATTAGATACAGAAATATCATTTCTGCAACGAGACTCTAAACGCGGGGATTTATCAGAACTGAAGCAATCCAAACTTCGTCAACTGTATCGCCAAAAACTTGCTATTCTGCAAGAAATGATTGAGAATGGGGAGATACCATTATGACACTCACTAGGAAGGATTGTTTGTCCAAGTTCACGGTAGTTGTTTCTATACTTTGTATATCTGCATCATCGGTACTGGCGGATAAATCGAAAAACATTGATAGACATATACAGGTCAATCAGTCCCAAAAAATAGATATTTCCGACTTCCCAAGTTCAAAAATCTCAGTAAAAGGGTGGGATAAACAGGAAATATATATTGCAGTAAAAGTAAAAATATCAGCTTCGGATGAAGACTATGAAACACAGTTTATTGATTCGATTAAGATACAGGAGAGCAGTTCACAATCAAATGTAACGATATCCCTCAAAGATAATGCGCCGGAAGAAAACGACAATCAGTTCAACTTTTTTGGTTTGAAGTTTGGCTCGTATTTCAAAAAGGATTTTTCAGTGGAAATATATGTTCCTTCGTCAAATATACTTGCTGTATCGGTAAAATACTCAACTCTGACGATTGAAGGAATTAGAGGAGAATTACATATACTTGGAAAAAGTAATTCGCTGACGGTAGCGGATTGTTCGCTGCTGAAAGAAGTTGCAGATGACTACGGAAGCATTGTGATAAACAATTGTAAAAGCAGCAAGTTTACACTTTCTACCAGAAGCGGATCGTTGCAAATAAATAATTTTCAAGGGGCAATGGAAATCAATGCCCCCTACTGTTCTGTAAAAATGAAGGAATTGGGGGCTGGTGCAATTATTAAGGGAAAAAGCTCAACAATTGATTTAGCAGACATTGGTGGGGATGTTACCGTCGAATCGAGTTATTCCACTATCTCTCTTACAGAAATAAAAGGTAGAGTGTGGGTTACTTCCAAAAGTGGAGTCGTTTCGCTAAAGAGAACAGGCAGCGCAACCGTAAATGCCGACTATTCGACAGTAGATTTTCGAGAAATACGGGGTGACTCAAGTTCGATAAATGCTACAACACGTTCAGGAGTGATAAGAATAGATGATGCATCAGGCAAAGTAGAAATTGATGCACCGTATTCCAGAATTGCTCTGCGGAAAGTAACAGGTGAAGTGGCAGTCACAACGCAAAGCGGAAAGATAAGCATGACACAAACATCCGGAAAAATAAATATTAAAGCTGATCACTCTACAGTGATCTCACGCTCAACTGAAGCAAATTCAATTTGGCTAAATGGAAAGAGCAATTCAATTGAATTCAGTTGTGCTCGTTTGCCGAAGAATACCGTGATTTTGAATGAGTACGGCACTACGAGTATGACCATTCCATCAGGATTTACAGGGTTACTCAATTTGGAAGCACAGCAAGGCAGAATCGAAACTAATCTAAATTTACCTGATAATGCCAGGGGTGCAACTGTTTTTCGCGGTGAATTGGGTAACAGCAGCGAAACGATTACCATTAAATCAGGTATGGTACGGCTTTTTCAAATATGAAATTTCAAATTTTATTCTATTCTCTATTGAGGAGTTATGACAATGATTAAAAGGTGTTTCTTTTGGTTTGTAGCTGTGTGGATTGTGATTGCGAGCGTACCTGTGAAATCAGCTTCATTTTTTACAGATGAGGATGATGATTGGGATGACTTGAAAGAGGATTTCTTGCCCGACATAAGCTTCAAATTCCGTCATGAACGACCGGTCATCGAACCGACATATATGATTTCGATGGCAAAGCATCGTGAATTAAACAAATCGGCTTTGGCAGATTTGGGCGGGTTTGATTTGCTCATGGGGTATGCTAAGAAGAATGAAAACAAATACAGTAAGAGTCTGGTAGATTACAAATTGAATTACCTTTTTCTGGGATATCATTCAAATGACATTGCAGTCTCCAAACCGGAAACAGGCAGTATCGAATCAAGTGTCTTACGTTTTGGATTTGGAGATAAGGAAGGGCTGGGCTATGAAGTTGATACTGATGTCAGCATTGTCCCATATCGTGCATCAGCATTGCTGTGGACGAAATTATCGGCTAACAATCTTCCTATTGATACAATCGAAGCAGCAACTGTAGATTTATTTAACAATTCATTCAGATTCGGCAAGCAGACAGAAGCGGGAATTCTCATTCAATTCACCAAAAATTCAGGAGTTTCGATTGGTTATGAATATTCAGTGATTTTCCCACGGCATCTATTCTGGTATTGGATGGGAAGTGAGATACTTGAGTCAATCGTACAGGGGTCAACCGATAATTTTGTACGTGCAATTGCAAAGTCATCACCAAACTCTGCACCGATAGTTGCTTTTATATTGAAAAACGGTATTTCGTACGGAATGTATGAATTGCGAAAAAAAAATATGAACTGGCCATTTAATACAGCCCCTGCCATGAGTGTTAATGCTTTCAAAATAGGTGTTAATTTGGCATTTTGATATGGAATGCATTGTATGAAAGCCCGGCAGATGATGAATCTGTCGGGCTTTCTATTTTAAAAAATTAAAAGGATGTACACGACACTAAAACATACCTACTGATACTTTTCTTTAAATGAATTGAACCTTTTTTCAGGTTTTTTGACACACTACAAATAATACTCCCGCATACATTCCAAGCTAATCAGTCAAACCATGTCTGATATGTTATGGCTATACTACAGATAATCAATACAAATTATAGCAGCAACAGAAATCTGCTAAATAGTTGAAAGAGATATTGTAAGGTTCGGTTTGGATTTCTGCTCTAAGGGAAGTATGGGTGTATTCCACAGTTCTCAAATTAGATGTTGATTGTTCGAAGTACACGATTTTATTCGGAAAAGCCAGAGTCGAGGACAGTATCTGGACTCAACCGATAATGTGGCTCACAAACAAAGAAATGCAAGCAATGAACCTTATTTTTCAATATTCCGATACGACGAAATCATACAGTATGGTACTCATACTTTTGTTTGCTGTTTTTCTTAGAGCAGATGATGTAGTTGGGCAGCAACCTACTGTCGGATTGATAGAATTTAACCAAGAAGGTCAGCAAGGCGGTTATGTCCTTTTTGCGCCACTATTCAGTTCTACAACATACTTAATAGATAAATGTGGTCGTCAGGCGCATACTTGGAAGAGTAACTATAATCCGGGTTTTACTGCATACGTTCTGAATGATGGGTCACTGTTACGATGTGGAGTTGACGGAAATGTTGTGCTGAATGCTCCCGGCGGAGGTGGTATTATAGAAAAAATAAGTTGGGATAATACCATCGAATGGTCGTATATCATTTCTGACAGTATGGTTCGTCAGCATCACGAGGTAATTCCAATGCCCAATGGTAATGTTCTAGCCCTTGTTTGGGAATTAAAAACTAAAAATCAGGCATTGGCTCTTGGAAGAAATCCGGCAAAATTAGAAGAAGTGTTGTGGAGCGAAAAAATTGTTGAAATCAAACCGACAGGACTTAATTCAGGAACAATAGTGTGGGAATGGAAACTCTGGGATCATCTCGTTCAGAATTTTGATAATGCTAAGGTTAATTTTGGCAATATCTCTGAATACCCTGAACTCATTGATGTAAATTATGTTAATAAGACCAACCCAAAAGAGTCTGATTGGGTACATGCTAATGCTGTAGTTTATAATCCTGTCTTAGATCAAATTATGATCAGTTCTCATAGTTTTAATGAAATATGGATCATTGATCATAGCACAACTACTGAGCAGGCAGCCACTCATTCCGGCGGTAAGTCGGGCAGAGGCGGTGATATTTTGTATCGTTGGGGTAATCCTGAAGCATATGGTCGCGGAACTGCTGCCGATAGAAAATTCTTTGGGCAGCATAATTCTCATTGGATAGCCCCGGGGCTGGCTGATGAAGGTAAAATAATGATATTTAATAATGGATTAGGGCGTATGGGGTCTATGTATTCCTCAATTGATATCATTACTCCACCAGTAGATAATAATGGTAATTATCAGATTAGCGGCAATAATTCATACTCACCTATTATGGCGGAATGGACATATATTGATACTATTCCGATGAACCTTTTTTCGCCAAATCAGTCAGGTGCACAAAGGTTGCCAAATGGTAATACATTAATATGTGCTTCTGCAATGGGAACATTTTTTGAAATTACCCCGAATAAAAAAACTGTATGGAAATACATTTCTCCGGTGTCTTTAACATCAATAACAAAACAAGGGCAAAAGCCATCGGGAAATGGTGCATTCCGAGCCGAACTTTATCCAGAGAATTATCCGGGATTTGTGGAACGGAACATTACGGCAACAAACCCGATTGAATTAGACCCGTATCCGTCTGAATGTATGGTGCTATCTGTGAACGCGGAAATTGAAAAGGATGTAATGGTTTATCCAAATCCGGCAGATGATTTACTTCGGGTTCAGTTTGACAATGATGGAACTGAACCAATCGAAATTTCTTTAATCAGTTCATTTGGTAAGGTAATCAATATGCAAGCCGTCAGTTATCATAATGGAAGTTGCAATGTAGACGTGAGTAATATCCCATCAGGAATGTACGCACTCAAAATTCTTAGCAGGTCATCTGTTTCTGTTCATAAAATAATAATTATGAGATAAAGTTCGGTTTAAAAATGAAAAGCACGAGATTGAATTAACTGAATCACCCGATAAGTTAGCAAACACAACGAAAAGGAGACACCAATAATGAAAGCAACCCGAGTGTTTACGGGAAGGGAGGGAGTATGTTTAATAGCTTTTATGATACTTGCATTCACTGTAGCAAGCAATGCTCTTGAACAGCAACCCACAGTAGGACTACTTGAATATAATCAAGAATTGCAACAAGAGGGTTATGTATTATTTGCCCCCTTATTCAATACAACAACGTATTTAATAAATAAATGCGGTCAGGAAGTCCATAAATGGGAAAGTAAATATAGACCCGGATTAAGTGCATACATATTACCTGACGGTTCGCTTCTTCGTTCAGGAAATGTTAATAATCCGGTTTTTATGTTGGGCGGTGGAGCCGGTGGGATAATTGAAAAAATCGGTTGGGATGGCAATCTGCTGTGGTCATATAGAATTTCCGATAGTATTATGTGCCAGCATCATGATATTTATCCTATGCCTAACGGTAATGTTCTTGCAATTGTATGGGAGTCAAAAAGCTATGAAGAGGTTGTTGCTGCAGGGCGTAATCCGACTATAGCAGATAAAAATGGTTGGTTCGAAAAAATAATTGAGATTGCACCTACCGGATTAAACTCAGGTACTATAGTATGGCAGTGGAGTGCATGGGAGCATTTGGTTCAAAATTACGACGAAGGAAAGAAAAACTATGGTGCAATTGAACAAGAGTTCGGACGAATTAACATAAATTATACAATTGATTTTAATCCTAAAATACTAGAATGGTTGCACTGTAATTCAGTTGATTACAATAAAGATCTTGACCAAATTTTGATTAGTGCTTATGGCTTTGGTGAAGTATGGGTAATTGATCATAGCACTACTACCGAGGAGGCATCTTCGAAGGCAGGAGGAAAATACGGGAAGGGTGGTGAATTGCTGTATCGTTGGGGTAATCCTGCTGCTTATAATCTGGGTGCTCCGCATGACAGGAAATTATTTGGTCAGCATAATGCTCATTGGATACCGAACAAGAACAGCGATGACGGTAAAATTATGATTTTCAATAATGGGGTAGCTCGCCCTACTATGAATTATTCATCTGTAGATATTATAATCCCGCCAATTGGTGAAAATGGAAATTATATACGCGAAAACAATGAAACATTTGGTCCCGCCGAGCAGGATTGGATTTATACAGACTCTGTACCGGGTAATTTTTTCGCATCTAATTTCTCAAGTGCACAGCGGCTTCCAAATGGGAATATATTGCTATGTTTAGGACCTGGCGGGCAATTTTTTGAGGTAACTCCGAACAATAAGACAGTGTGGAGATATGTAAGTCCTGTGACTGTATCAGGAATTGTTAAGCAAGGGAGTAATGCAAGCGGTAACAGTGTATTTAAAGCTGATTTTTATCCTGCAAGTTTTGAAGGTTTTGCAGGTAAAGAACTTAAATCAAGTAAGCCGATTGAACTGGATCCATACCCTTCGCTTTGCATTACGAGTACAGTTTTGGAATCTGACAATAAGAATGAAGGTGTAAGAATATTTCCGAATCCTGTTGAAGATGTTCTTGGGATTTGTTATACAGAAAATCAAGCATTACCTGTTGGAATTTCTCTCGTTAATTCATTAGGTACAGAAGTGTATTCACAAATGAATTCACCTGAGGGCAGTTATATTTCAGAGGTAAATATCAGCAACCTTCCTAGCGGAATGTATGTATTGAAACTATTTTACGCAAGTAGTCTTATTGCAAAACAGATAATTATAGCTCGATAATATTGTTGATGGTTTTTACATTTACGACAGAGATAGAGAATTATAGGATTATTTGCATACTAGATAATGTGTCTGACTTACGTTAAGAAAGAGTTCTGTGTATATGTGTACATCCAATTTTACATTCCAGTAGTTAGTAATTAGTTGTAAGCAAATAAAAATGAAATTGGAATGTAGCTTTGTTTGTCACCATTGTTTGGTGTTGAGATATCGTTTTTTTTGAGGGCTTCGTTATGAAAATCAAGATACTTCGTAAAATATTATTTATACTAACCGCTTTGTGCCTTGTCATTGGTACTGTCTCTGCGCAACAAAATACAATTGGTTTGATTCAATATGACCAAGGGAATCAAGAGGGATATGTTTTATTTGCACCGCTTTATAGCAAGGTTACATATTTGATTGACAAGCAGGGAAGATTGGTGCATTCGTGGGAAAGCCAATATTTCCCTAAATACAGTACTTTCTTATTAGAAGACGGTTCATTGCTTCGTACCGGCGGTGTTGATAACCCATTCTTTAGGAATGCTCCGGCAGCCGGCGGAATTATTGAAAAAATTGGTTGGGATGGCATAGTTCAATGGTCATATATAATTTCCGACAGCACTCAGTGTCAGCATCATGATATTGTTCCGCTTGCAAATGGCAATATTTTGGTAAATGTTTGGGAAGCAATAGACAGTTTAACAGCCCATGTTATTTATGGACGTCAGGTTGAAAAACTAGGTAGTGTGATTTGGTCTGAGAAAATAATCGAGATTAAACCCACAGGTAAAAACTCTGCCGAAATAGTATGGGAATGGCATCTAAAAGATCATCTCGTTCAAGACATTAATCCGGAGTTTACCGGAGCATGGTACGGTTCTATTGCAGAAAATATCGGACTTCTTAACATTAATTATGTAAAGAGTGCAGACCCTAAAAACCCGTCATGGATTCACATGAATGCAATTGACTACAATGCAGAGCGTGACCAAATTATGGTAAGTGCTCATGCATTGGGTGAAATATGGATTATTGACCATAGTACTTCTACCAAAGAAGCAGCACAGCATACAGGCGGAAAGTACAACAAAGGCGGTGACTTTATTTATAGATGGGGTAATCCTGCTGCTTATAACAGAGGAACAGATGAAGACAGAGTATTATTTGGGCAACATCACTCGAACTGGATTCGACCCGGCTTGCCAAACGAAGGAAAAATTCTCCTTTTCAATAATGGAGTTGGTCGCCCAGACGGAGCATATTCGTCTATTGAAATTATAGAGCCGCCGGTGGACCTCAATGGGAACTATGTTCTTTCAGAAACTGAACCTTATGGTCCGGAAAATAAATATTGGTACTATACAGATCCGAATCCAACAAATCTCTATACAACCAATCAATCAGGTGTTCAGCAACTGCCTAACGGGAATATCAATGTTTGTGTAGGAACAAAGGGTACTTTTTTCGAGGTCACTCCCAATAAGGAAGTTGTATGGAAGTACATTAATCCTGTAACAAAAGATGGAATTGCTGTTCCCGGAGATAAGATTGATACCGGTACAGGGTTCAATAATGTGTTTAGAACATATCTATATCCTGCAGATTATCCGGGGCTCTCAGGTAAAGTATTATCAACCGGATTCCCACTGGAAATTTCATTGCTTGGAGTGGATACAAGCAAGATAATTGCTTATCCGAATCCTGCGCAAGACATGATTACGTTCACATGGAAAGGTACTGCTACCAGCCCTACAAATATAGTTTTAAGTAATGCAATTGGACAAATAGTTATAGAGCAATCTGTAATTTCGGAAGAAAGAGAGTATTCGATGAGTTTGAATAATCTTCTTCCGGGTATGTATTCACTTAAAGTAAAAGACGGTAACGAAATAAGAGTTGGTAAGGTAATGATATTGAGGTAACGAATAGAATACTAAAAAATAGAAACAGCACAGTAATGTGCAGAAAAACTTATCTAGAAACAGGTAAGAAGTTCTGCATTTTACTGTGCTGTTTTTTTGCATTTGTAGATTCTAAAAAACGTAACCAAGGTTCTTGAAGTGGTAATTTCACATAAAGTTAAGCAGTTCTTCAGTGATATATCTATAAAACGAATCTGTACAAGGTTTTTTTTTGACTAAAATCAATAAAAGGTGCGACGTTTCTCAGGATTCGGTGTTATTGTAATGCAAGTGTTGTTATTTAGAAAAACCATAGGTTCTTCAACCAGATAGAAGAAAATTCGTAACTTATCCGAAGGCAATTGGTTTCTATATGTATAGGTTTCTAAGGTTTTTTTAATTTTCGTTTGAATAAATAGCGAAAACTACTTGCTCATGTAGTAAATATTAACTAAATTTCACTGTAATTTATATCAACTGCGCAAATTATCTTTTTATTATCATCTCATTATCTTAGGAGTTTTTTATCATGAAAAAACTATACTCTTTGCTTACTGCTGTTTTGGTGGTAAGCGCGGTATTGGTTTCGTCGGTGAAAGCCGGTGAAATGGATGTCAAAAAATTGCCGTCATTGCTTGGGGCATCCAATGCCGGCACAGAGTTTTATTTCTCATTCCCTCCGTGTTATGAAGAAGAATCAGCCGGGTATCAGAATAGCTGCCGCGTTTTTGTAGCTTCCGGAGCTAAGCAACTAATTACTTGTGAAATCCCCGGTAGAGGATATAAATTAACTAAACTTTGCCAAGCAAACGATGTTGTTGAATTTGTTTTGGCTACAGGATCTGCCCAGCCATTCTTGAAAGCCGGATCTGCAAGATCCCCTGTTGAACAAGTATATCCCGGTGCTGCAGTTCACGTGATATCCAGTGCTCCTGTCGTATGCTATGGCGTAACTCGCTATAACTATACTAGTGACGGTTTCCTTGCCGTACCGGTTTCAGCACTCGGTAAAGAATATATTGTAGCTTCATGGCCTCAATATACAGCAGTAGGATCCGGATATCAGCTTGCTGCGGAAACTACGATTAGTGCTGCGTATGATGATACTGAGGTGTTTTTCGAAATGGGTGGTACAATATCTTCTTCAACCGGAGGCGGTCTCAAGCCAGGTAAAATAACATCGTTTACTTTGGCAAAAAAAGGTGATGTTCTCTGTTTCGGAAGCGACGGGGATCTTCAGGATATTTCGGGAAGCCGCATTACAAGTTCTAAACCGGTTGCGGTTGTTTCAGCAAATCAATGTGCAAATGTACCTGCAGGTATATTTTGGTGTGACTATACATGCGAAATGGAACTTCCTACATTTACTTGGGGTAGAGAATACCATGTGACACCTTTCTTCACTCGTAAAAAAAATCCGATTATGAGGATTTTTGCAAAAGAAAAGAATACTACTGTCTATCGCGACGGGAAACAGTGGCTAATAATTCCTCGTGGTACTAGAACTCTCGATAATGGGTTTGTAGAACGCCGAGCAGACGACGGTGAGCCTCGTGCAATTGTTATTTCTGCAGACAAGCCAATTTACGTTGAATTATATAATTCAGGACAGCAAGATGATAACGTAGTAAGTGATCCTTTCCAACTTGTTCTTACTCCACTCGAACAGTATCAAAAAGAAATAGTATGGTGTACCCCCGGAGCACTGACGAGTAATAATAATTTTAAGAGTCACTACGTAAATTTGGTGTATCAATTAACTCCTGACGGTACTATTCCGGACGACATTGAATTTGCTATTTCGGTCAATGGAAAATTTGAATGGAAAAAAGTAAGTTCACGGTTCGGCGGAAGCCCCGGTTTTGTATTCTCTGTTCCGGTAAACAATCAGAAATATGCTTGCAAACAATTGGTTCTTCCCGGTGACAATGTTTATCGTTTACGTGCTAAAACTCCTTTTGCAGCATATGCTTATGGATTTTCAAGCTATGATTCGTACGGTATGCCTACGAGCGTTGCTTTGGGCAATTTGGAAGTGAAGGATAGTGTTAATCCGGATCCGAAATGGTTGCAAAAATGTGACGGTACAGTAGAAGGCGGCACCGTTACAGATTATCCTGATGATGATGCTTCTCGTTCAAATTTGGCGCTTATCTATATGGACTTGGATTCAAGTACAAATTATGAATTTGCCTATGACACTAAGCATGATTTTATCGCAGGTACAACTCGAACAACCGACTGGACATTGAAAGTTATTGATCCGAGTATTGACGCCCGTGCATTTTTGGTGTTTATAGATCGTGCAGGTAATGATACGGTTATAGTTGTTGAATATAAAGCATTTAATTTGACGATGGAGCCGGGCGACTATGTTGATTTTGGAGTAATGAAACATGATGTAGTACAAACAAAGACAATTACATTACGAAATACAGGACCTACTCCTCTTACAGTTCATCGCCTTGAATTGAAAAACAGAACAACGGGCTTCACTATTGAAAATGTTACCCTGCCATTTACAATGAAGCCGGGTGAAACAAAAGAGATTACTATTAAATTTACGAATACAGCCGATGGTATTTATGAAGATCAAATCGGTGTAGGCGATACATGTGTTTTCTTCTATAAAACCCGTCTGAAAGCAGAAATAGCAAGCCCGGAAATTGTTGTGGATGACCATGATTATGGTACACGCTCTGTAGGAACACGTACACAGTGGCAGCAGCTACGTGTCCAAAATACTGGACGTGTTGAGCTGGTTGTAACCGGAGATGACCACCTTACTGCACTTACGGGTTCTGAGTTTGAAGCAGTGACATGGGGACCGGTATTAACGTATCCGATTACAATTGCACCGGGGAAATCTGTTAGTTTGAATGTAGATTTTTTCCCACCCGCTGTCGGTACATACAATAAGACAATTACATTCTCAAGCGACGCAAAGAAAAGCGACAGTATATGTGTTTTAACGGGTATTGCTGTTGAGCCGGGATTAATTGCCAGTCCATATGACTGGGGAAGAAAACGTATCTTGAAAGGTCCATACGTTGATAGTATTTACTTGGAAAACACCGGATCGCAAGATGTTGTTGTGCGAAGTGCAAATGGTTCAGATCCAAACTTTAATGTTGATCTTAATATGTTTACTCAACTAACAATTAAACCTGGACCAGAAAACAAGCGAGCATTTCCTGTAGAGTTTATTCCTCAAACAAAGGGTCCTCATACACTCACAATTAATTTTATTACAAATACTCCAGGTCTTACAAGGTCTTCTAAGCTTGACGGAATTGGTATTATAGGTACTCTGTTTACCAATGATATAGACTTTGATACTACAGTTTTTGGTACACAAACTGCTAATACCTATAAATTTACAGTAAAATGCGAAGAATCACCCTACCAAGATTCGGTAACAATTACTGAGTTAGACGTATCGGTAGGTTCAATCAACCCTGACCTTACTAATAAATACAGTGTTGACGGATTTAACTATGATAAGCAATCATTTAACTTACCAAGAACACTACAACCGGGTGAGAGTGCTGTAGTTGATATTTGTAACTTCTTAGCACCCGATGTTGATCGAACAAAAATTGACTACAAAGCAGCCATAACTATAAAGAGTGATGCAGAATTAGAAGTTACATCAAATTGGACAGGTCATGGAAAGGAAGCATTTACTCCTTATCATAATATTCTAGCTGTTGGCGGTCGCAAAGATAATATTTGCGTTGGTACAGAAGATTTTATTGATGCGACTATCAGTAATACGGGTAATCAAACGTTTGTCATAGATAAATTGGAGTTGATACCGGCAGACCCTCGCTTTAAAATAGTTACTCCGGCAGACCCTAATTTATCATTCGTATTGTCTCATTTGGAGCCGCCTAAACAGATAAAAATCAGCTATACGCCAACGGATGAAATTCCAGTGACAGTTAAGCTCCGCATTTACAGTTCACAATTAGGTCGGGATACATCGGTTGATATTACCGGTTCAGGTATTAGCTATCCGGCTACATCATCTACAGCATCGCTTTCAAACGTTGAGA